>JBMOFW010000174.1:0-6018 GCA_049318685.1 Flavobacteriales bacterium | reverse complement strand
CAGGCATCTACGAGATTATCGTGCATTCTGACTCACGTATTTCACACCAAACTTTAGTTGTAATTCGCTAATGAAAAGTTAAGGTATTTAATAAGGCGTTAAATAAGGGATGGCACAGCTTCGGTTGTGCCATCTTTGTTTCGTAGATCTGCGGGATTGTTAATTATTGGTTAATGCTGATTTTTAACGCATCCTTTTGGCGCTATGTTTGAGTATAAAATTTCAAAACCACACAATAAAAAATAAATCAAATGAAAAAAGCTCTTCTTTCTTTAGCTATTGCAGTAGGAATGGTATCCTTCGCTTCTGCGCAAACACAAGTAGTTACCGGTCCTGCAATCACTGTAGACAAAGAAGTTCACGATTATGGAACAATTCCATTCGGTGGCAACGGTACTTGTGAATTCAAAGTAACCAACACGGGTACTGAACCATTGATTTTGAGCAAGTGCAAAGGATCTTGTGGTTGTACTGTTCCGATTTGCGAACCAAACCCAATTATGCCAGGTCAGTCTTACAATATTTCTGTAAAATATGATACTAAGCGCGCTGGTGTGATCAACAAATCTGTAACCATCACTTCAAATGCAGTGAATGAGCCAACAAAAGTTGTTCGTATTAAAGGTACTGTAGAAGCAGATCCAAACGCTCCTGCAGCTGTTCCTGGTGGTGCTCCGGTAAAAGCTCCATCTGGTGCTCCTAACAACTAATAAGCTATTTTTTTAAGCTTGATAAAAAGAAAAGAGGGCCTTGCGGCCCTCTTTTCTTTTATATCCTTTTCGTGTTTCGATTAAAGCTTGTTGAGCTTTTCGACGATAGTTCCACGAGCGGTTTTCACTTCTACCATGTAGACACCCATAGGCAAATTTTCAACGTTTACTACAACGCTATTGGCATTGATTCCGCGGCGAGTTGCAACTACTTTACCCATCATGTCATACACCACAAACATTTCAATGTTATCACCAGCGCGAACAGTAAAACGCTCAGCTGCTGGGTTAGGGAACATTTGAATTGTAGTTTCTTCTGCTTCATAGATACCTACATAGCAAGGGCTAGTTGGCAAGTCAAGAGCACAAGCGATACGAGGTACAGCGTAGCCCATGATAGAGTCAATGAACATGTTTGCTTTCATTTCAGACATATCAGGATTGGTAGCCAAACCGTTTGCGCTGTTTACATTGTCTGTATCCCACCATTCCCATGGAGCAGAATCGTAAGGATTCGCAGAGCGGATCAATGGATAAAGACCGTGATAATCATTGTTGTTTGCATTTGCAGCATCAGTATATGGTAGGCCTGCAGAATACCCTTCAGCCAATTCGAAAATATCGTTGTTACCATATCCGGCTACAGCCGCTTGAACATCATATGCTCCGCTCACCTCCACGATGTTGTAGTTGAGCACAGGTACTACAAGTGTTCCTGTAGTATAAGGTGCAAACGGATCTGAAGGTACTTGGAAAGAAATCATCGGCACATCACCAGCGTCAATCCAAGAAAGGTCGCCACAAGCGCCGCCAGTGTTTACCATAACATTGAAGTCTGAATCGTAGCCCGCGTGGTTTACATAACACAATGTGTCATTTTCGTATACACCGTAACTTGTTCCATAGATATCACCATTGATTTCTTCAATGACCATAGGAACAGGAATAGTTCCACCCATTCCGTTATCTACTTCTGTTGTGAACTTTGGAAGAACGATGTCTGAATACTCATCGATAGTTGCGGCTGCATAAGCGATATAACCACCAGTACCTTGCCCCCAAACTGCAACGCGCTCCGGATCGATACCATACGGATCTCCACCTTCAGCGGCAGATTTGCGGAAGAAACGAATGGCGGTGCGACAGTCTTGAACGCCGCGATAAGCCGCATTGATCAATGTGTTTACGCGTACGCTCTGATCCGTTGATTGAGGATTCCAACCCAAGCGGTAGTCGCAAGAAGCTACAACGTAACCCAATTTAGCCAAACGAGTGCACACTTCAACCGCTGTAGAATCGGTACGTGTACCGGTCGGTTGACCATTCTGAGGTGTTGGAAGGAAGTTTCCAGTGTGGAAATACAAAATCACTGGACGATCTGTTTCTGTGTCTCCTGCTGGAGTGTAGACGTCCATCTTCAATTCTTCCGGCACGGCTTCTCCGAGCACGGGTACAAGCAATACAGTAGCATTTACGCCATACGTAACGTCTGTTGTCACGTTAACGTCGCTAAACGTTTCCGTCATGTAGCGCTGGGCAGAAGTTGTGCCCCACGCCAACATCATCAGAATCGCTAAAAAAGTAGAGGTTCTCTTCATGATTTGGTTGATTAATTATGGTTTGAAAAAAATTATTTATTCAGCTCGTAAAGTATGGTAAAATACGCCATTCTTCCAATGCGTGGTCCACCATAGGTTTGAAATTGTTTATTATTTAACAGATTGGAGGCCCCGAGTTTGAAATTGATATTTTGCTTTTTCAAGGTGAAATTCACTTGGGCGTCGACCATATCATAATCCGGAACAAAGCCTGTAAACTGAGGCGAACCTTCAAAAAGGAAGCCTTTCACCCATTTATAATTCACACTGTATCCAAAGAAATTACCATTTTCCATAGTATACGCTTCTTTGGAAGAAAATCCAACATTGTACTTATGTTCAGGTGTATTGAAAGCCGGAATAATTGGATCATTCTCATCAGCTTTCACGATCTTATTCCAAGAATAGTTGGCATTTAAAGCGTGCGTTTTGTAGAAATAATAATTGACTCCAACACTCAACCCCTGTGTCCGCACTTGATTGGCCGAATTGGCCGAATAGCGATAGACTTGAGCGCTATTCAACAAATTCGTTGTCGGATCAAACTCCGCGTCGATGCCAATATTGTAACCGATAAAATCATCATAAATACTGTAGTAATAACTTCCATCTACGAAAATATCATTGTGAAAACTTCCACGATAGCCTACTTCCATGGTCTTTACACGCTCCGGACGAATGGCATCTATGCTAAAATAATTGAGCTTATTCGTTTGAAGTGTATTCATGTAATCGGTGAAGCTTCCCAATTCAATCAAGCTATCTACACCATTTAAATTTCCGCTCAGTATAGCGGGACCAACGTTCAAGTACAAGTATTGATCGGTCAATGTTGGATTGCGCAAAGCCGATGAAAACGAAACACGCACGTACTGATTTTTACGTGGCTGATAAACTACCGACATGGCAGGGCTGAAAATCGCATCGAAGTTTTGGTTCTTGTCACCACGAATGGTGGCTGAAACAATAAGCATATCCTCTTTGAACTTTCTACTCATTCCGAAATAAGCGCCCATTTCGGAATTGGTGATGGCAGTGGTGGTGTCTGAGAAAATTGTTCCATCGCTATTCGGGCGATATAAGCGACCATTCGCACCTACTTTGTAATCGATAAAGAAGCGATCCTCCCATTGAAACTCGCCATGCACGTGATATAGCGCACTGCGATCGTAAAATAGGGTTCCCCCCTCGCCTTCATTATTTTTTTGTGCAATAATGCGATTGAACGCTTCTTCAAACTCCTCAGAACCGGGAGCGAGGAAACCTTTTTCACCCACATTAATCAATCCAGCAGTGCCATTATTTGTCAACTGCTCCACAAGTTGGTGCCACGCCACGAGCGAATCAGCGTATTGTGTTTGCCAAGCGGCGAGCGCGTCATAATCATAAGGTAAATAGAATGGTTCACCTGGTTGTCCAAAATCCGGATTTTGTACCAATCCCGGATAACCAGACGCGTTAATTCGAGGATTGATCTCAGATTTCCAATATTTTTCATACACCTTCGCCCAATTGGCATCCGAACGTGCTTCTTCTTGAAGTTTTAGAGCTGTAAAGTACGGATCATAACTCTTTCCGGCATTTTCATTTGTCGAATAAACACGTATGAAGTATTTATCCTTCTTGCGCAATTCCACGCGATTCTGAACGAATTGAATACCATCCAAACGAAAGCGGTTGTCGCCTTGATAAACAGTGGTACCAGTTCCATAATTCACCGCATAAATCAACTCCGGAGAATTGAATCCTTGCTCAGGCTTGATACGGTAGTGGACAGCGGCGTTGGTTTTAAAATTCTGAGTAGAATAGTCCACCACATCGCTTTCCTTGTATCCTGTGCGAAAAAATGTACCTATCCCTTTGTTATTCCAAGGTGATCCTTCAAAATTGTTTCCGTTGAAATATTCATCGCCATAAATATTTACCGCATCATAGCGTCCTGGATTGTCTTTGCCATAATCCGTATTGTACACAGGATCATAATTATCCGCTTGCCAATCATTGGCATACAAGTAGTAGACATTGATTTTATAGGCTAAATATTCATCACCATCTTTATTTTTAAATGAATCCGCCCAGCGCACCGTAGGTTCCACCAAACTGCGTTCTCCAACGCGAAGCTGAGCGCTTAATCCTTTAAAGACAAATGGATTTTTGGTTTCCATAGCAATCACACCATTGAATGCACCTGGTCCGAAAAACGCGCTGCTCGCGCCTTGTACGATCTCTACTCCCTTCACATCCAAATCTGGTGCGCCCAAAAAATTACCTAAAGAGAAATTCAATCCTGGTGATTGATTGTCTACACCATCGATTAATTGCAGTGTGCGTACTGGTGATGTGCTGTTAAAACCACGCGTATTAATGACGCGAAAGCCCAAACTTGCTGTGGTCATATCCACGCCTTTCAACTGCCCTAATCCTTCGTAAAAGCTTCCAGCTGGTGCCTGTTTGATGGCAATCAGGTCCATGCTTTCCACAGTAAGCGGAGCTTGCTTTTGTTTTTGGGAAAGTCGTTCGCCTTCAATGATAATCACGGGCCCGATATCGGCCATTTTCATTTTCACAACAACCCGTGTGCCCGCTGATACGCCAAAAACCTCTTGGTTGGGGTAACCCACATATTGGATCACAAGATCCACAGGAAGTTTAGAAACTTTGAGTACAAATTCCCCTTCGAAATCGGTAGTCGTGCCGTTTTGGGTTCCCTTTTCAATCACATTCGCGAAAGCAATGGCTTCACCCGTTTCTTCATCTTGCACTACACCACGAACAATAAACTCAGATTGAGCAGCAGCCAAAAGGCTGTAGGTAGAGCAAAAAATAAAACAAACGAAAGCGTATATTTTAGACATACAGGTCGGTCAAGGTTATTGAGAGTTCTGCTAAAATAGTCAGATTCTATGAGAATATTATGAATGCATAAAAAAAATGCGATCCCTATCGAATCGCATTTTCTATCTACTTTATATTGAATTAATAAAGTGCAGGATAAATAGAGGGTTTTGCTTCATGCATTATGGCGTACACCGCATCGAAAATATCTTCCAAACTCGGTTTGGAAAAATAATCACCATCGGTTCCATAAGCGGGTAAATGTGGTTTGGCCGTCAAGGTTTTCGGCTCACTATCAAGGAAAGCATATCCTCCTTGTTTCACCAATACCTCATCCAACAAAAATGCTGAAGCTCCACCGGGAACGTCTTCATCAACAATGATTAATCGATTGGTTTTTTCCAAACTTTTTCGCACAATACCATGGGTATCAAAAGGGAGCAAAGTTCGGGCGTCGACCAATTCTACATCAATACCGATTTCTTCCAACTGCTTGGCCGCGAGGGTGCACAAATTGAACGTAGAACCATAGCTCAACAAGGTGATATCCTTGCCTTCGCGAACAATTTCCGGCACACCTACAGGGATGCTATATTCTCCGAGATTGCTTGGTTTCGCCTCCTTGGTGCGATAGCCATTGAGGCATTCCACTACAAGAGCTGGTTCATCACTGCGCAGAAGCGTATTGTAAAATCCGGTGGCTTGAACCATGTTGCGAGGCACACAAACTATCATACCGCGCACACTGTGGATGATTGCACCCATTGGACTTCCTGAATGCCAAATCCCCTCGAGGCGGTGACCGCGCGTGCTGATAATCAACGGCGCTTTTTGTCCACCTCGGGTTCTGTACTGCACACTTGCCAAATCATCAC
>JBMOFW010000173.1:0-6068 GCA_049318685.1 Flavobacteriales bacterium | reverse complement strand
AGAAATTTGTCCTATATCATGGTTCTTTTTTCTATCAGTGCATTGCTTTTTGCATGTAGTAAAGATGAAGAGGAGCCGCGCGTGATTGAGCGTTCTACCGTTACGGATATCCATGGAAAGGTTTATAAAACCGTGAAAATTGGTGATCAATGGTGGATGGCGGAAAATCTTCAAACACGAACGTTTAGAAATGGTGATCCACTGAATCTAATTCTCGGTGATGCACCAAATGAATTGTGGGCGACTGAAGATACTTCGGCATGCACATATGCTTTGGATAGTACCAAAGGGTTTTTATACAATTACGATGCAGTAATGGATCCAAGAGGTATTGCGCCTGAAGGTTGGCGTATTCCAACCGATGAGGATTGGAAAAAACTCGAGGCATATATTGGCATGAGTGAAAGTGAAGTGTCTAAAACTGCTTGGCGCGGAACAACGGAAGGAGAGTTGCTTGCATCAAAGAATTCGTTGGGCTGGGGACAAGGATCGCTATTTGGGAAAGATGAATATGGTTTTAACGGCCAACCCGGTGGAGTTCGAATTCATGACGGCCGAAGCAATTTGACAGGTGAAGTTGCTTTGTGGTGGACATCCACTCCAAAAGATTCGTTGGTGTGGTATCGCTACATGGATTCACATGAAACTCGCGTGTTTCGTCATTACACCTACCCCACATATGGAATGAGCATACGCTGCATAAAAGAATAATATGAAAACAACGATTTTATATATTTTGACATTTTTGGTCAGTTTGTCGGCGAGTGCACAAGCGGATACAACGGCTTGGACTTCTGCTTGGGGTGGAAGTATTGGTGTTGGTTTCGGCCATCGTTTGCTCAATAACTCCAATGAGCTTTTTTCTGATGAAGAAGAAGCCTATGATTCATTGGAATTGGCCTCATTTGCATTTTATGCGGAGTTGAATTACGTCCGCAGACTCAATGCACATTTGAGATTCAACGGAGGACTTGGATTGATGCACTTGGGTTATCGTGTGGATTCAATTCCTGATGCAGGCATTGAAAAGATGCAATTGTCGTTCAACTATGGTGTCGTTCCGTTGAAGCTTCAGTGGATTTCCAACGAATCAAAACCTGTGGCCTTCACCTCGTCTGTTGGGTTGGTGCCTATGTTTTTGTTGAAGCAAAATACCCACGTCTCTTATATCGGCGATTCGAAAACAGATACTTTCGATACAAAATCGGATAAAAATGGTTTTGGAGTTTCGGCTCATATATCAGCAGGTATAGAAGCTGTTGCTTTGAAAAATTATCGACTTTCTGCAGAATTAATGTATCGTCAAGCTTTAACTCCAACTTCGGATGGAGATATGCACCGATTGCTTAATGTGGCAGGCATCACTTTTTCCATCATCAAAACTTTGTAAATACCCAACTCATGAATAAATTGAAGAATAAACTCGCATGGCTTTCACTATTCGTAATGGTGATAGCTTCATTGCAATCCAACGCGCAAGGCTTGGAAGGATTAATTGTTGAACGCTACTACATCACGGATGCAGCAGATGAAGCCAATGCTATCGCGCAAGGAGCTGTTTCACCTTTGCCGGTGGGTTCTGTAGCCTACCGTGTGTATGTGGATATGGCTCCAGGATATAAATTTTCTCAAATATTCGGAAACGCACAGCACAATTTGACTGTGAATACAACGTCGTCATTTTTCAATGACCCCAATTATGGAGTTGCGGTGAATCCTGCTGCCATTTCAGTAAACAATTCGAAGAAGCATACAGCTTTAATTGATTCTTGGTTTACTACAGGTGGTGCAGCAGCAACCAAAGTGGGTGTAATGGAAGAGGATGATACGGACGGAACCATTGGCAATAACCAGGGTATTTTGGCGAATAATCCCGGTGGATGTTACGGACTTCCTATCAATGGAACCAATGCTCAAGATGGTTTGGTACCTAGCTCGGCTACAACATATCTCGTTCCTAATACGCTTGGACTTGGATCTATTTTGGATGTTTTAGACCAAACCGATGGAAACAGCATTACTATTGCGAATGGTACTATTGCCGCATTGGGTGGTATTGTTGGTCCAACTGCTTCGAATCGTGTTTTGATTGCACAATTCACCACTAACGGGGTGCTTAGTTTGGCGTTCAATGTTCAATTGGTAAATGTGGCTACTGGTAATGCTGAAAACTATGTTGCTTCAAACCCTGGCGCTGGTGAATTGACTCACCCAACATTGACATTTATTTCTGGTAATGCACCAACAGCGAATGTGCTTACACCTGCCAATAACTCAAACTATTCTTTTGGTTCCAATGTTCCTTTGACGGTGAATGCTGCTGATAATGGCGGTGTAATTACATTGGTGGAGTTTTATATTGATGGTAACTTGGTTGGTTCTGATACAAGTTCTCCATACTCTTTTGACTATACCGCAACTGGCGGAGCACAGACGTTCTATGCTATTGTTTATGATAATGATTGCTTGTCAGCACAGACATCTACAGTAAACTTTAGTGCGGTGAATAATACTCCTCCTACTATCACATTAACTGCACCTGACTTCGTCATTTTTGGCAACGGTGTTACTTTCTCGGCAATTGCCAATGATCCGGATGGCAGCGTAGTAAGTGTAGAATTCTTCGTGGATGGCGTTTCTGTTGGTGTTGACAATACAAGCCCATATTCTCTTGACTATACCCCAGCTTTGGGTGAGGGCCAAGTAGTGAATGCTGTGGTTACGGATAATCTTGGTACCTCAACTACATCAAATGATGTCATTATGGATGTTGTTGAGAATACTGCTCCTGAAGTGGCTATCGCATTGCCTCTTAATGGAGAATCTTTCATCGCGAATGAAACCATCGTGATTGCAGCTGATGCATTTGATATTGATGGCACAGTTGAATATGTTGAGTTTTATGCTGAAGGTGTTTTGATAGGCACAGCCACCTCTGAACCATTCCAAATTGATTGGATTGGTGAAGCGGGAATTATTACCATCGAAGCGATTGCTTTCGACGACATGGATGCTCAAACAACATCTGAGTCGGTGGAGATTTTTGTCATTGATCCAAGCGCCCAGACTTATTTTGTAGGACAAGCCACGATGGCTTGTGACGAAAACACTGTTTGTGTACCTGTTTCTGTTACAGAGACGTTGCCGATCAGCGACATTATCGGATTTGATTTTGTTATAAGCTATGATGAAACAAAAGTTCAACCAACGGGAGTGTATCAATTGTTTAACGATATGGCCAATTCGGCTGAGGTAGAATTGATGATGGGAACACCAGCTAACGGTGAAGTACCCGTATCGTTGGTTTTTGCTGCTGGTTCGATGAGTTCATTTAATGGTTCAGGAGATTTGTTCTGCTTGGAGTTTGAACGTTTAGCCGGTTTTGCTCCGCAAGATGTAGCTGTAGTTGGATTGTCTTCTGTACTCGAGAGTTATATTACAGGAGTTGAAGTAGGCTCAGGTACTGAAGGGCAAATTCAAAGTTTGGTGGACCCAACTTACCCTTCAGCATTAGTGCATTGGGCAGACGGAAGTGCGATTGTTTATGATGAGGCAAACCCATCTGCATACTTGGCAACTACAATTGAAGTGGCTTCTAACGATGTGGTAAACGCTTCGGCCGGTGTAGTTAATCCTGACTTGAACGGTGAGTTTGTGACTGATTTTTCATTTGGCGATCAAATCTTCATCAATCGTGATATTGACAATACAATTTCTGTTCAGCGCATTGTGAATGCAGTTGACGCGGTTATTGCGAAAACAGTATATGCACAAGGAAGCTATGTTCCAAGCGTATATGAAATGTTGGCCATGGATGTCAATTTGGATGGTGTTATCTCTGCGGGTGATATTTCTCAAATCAATCAGCGTGCAGTCCTCAAATTGGGTGAATTCATGCAAGCTTGGAACTACGACGATCAAGGCGTATCGAATGGAGAGGCTTCTCGCGATTGGGTATTCGTGCCTCAAAGCATGGTAGATGGTGATGCTGCTTATATGATTTCTTCTACATTCCCAGCAGATGACGCGCAAGGGTTTTCAATTGCTCGCGTGCCTGTACCAGCGATGTACTTGATGATGAATATTGAGAACTATTCAGCTGATTTCTCTACGTGTGCATTGGCCAATGAAGAAACCTATGTGGGTATCATGCTTGGTGATATTGATGCTAGTTACTTGAATTATCAGGCAGATGGAGTACTTCGCGGATCAGATGCAGCAAGCTTGACGTTTGATGCGACTTCACCTGTATATGAAACAGTAGGTGCTGAGACTTTCATCGAGTTTCCTGTTCAATTGAATGCAACTCAATCTGTAAATGCGATTGACTTTTGGTTGGAATGGAACGAGTTGGAGTTTGAATTTGATTCTATCTATGCTGTTCAAAACAATCTTGAGGTTGAATTCTACACAGCTCCTGTTGACGGTGTAACTCGCGTAACCGCATCCACTTCAGAATTGGAAGATTTTGCTGTGAATAATCAGAATGCGTTTATTGTTCGGTTGAAAGTATTGAATGATTGTGCGATGTTGACGGAAGATGATTTGATCAACGTTAACGTATTGGTGAATGGAATAGAAGGAGCGTATGAAGTGTTGGCTCCTGTAGCCGCACCAATTAACTTTGCCTCTGTTACCAATTGTGCTCTTGCCCCAGTAGAAATGAGCTATGGTTCGATGATTTTTGGACAAATGATCACTTCTTATTCTTGGGATTATGATAACGGCAGCACTGGTACAGGAAGCGATGTGGAGGCAGAATATACAGAAGCAGGCGCCTACACGATTTCCGTTGATTTAACTACAATGAATGGCTGTGTGTACACTGTTACCGGTGATGTTCTTGTGTTGAATGTTCCTGTGGCCTCGTTTACAAGTGCACTTGATGTTCCAAACATTTCAGCTTCTTTCAACAATACTTCTTTTGTAGTAAATTCATCGATTGCATCATCAAGTTGGACATTTGGCGATGGCAATAGCTCAAGCGATTTTTCTCCTTCACATATTTATGGTACGGGTGGGATATATGATGTTAGTCTTACAGTAACATCAGCAGATGGTTGCTCAGCTACAGTTACACAACAAATTGAGTTGTTTACTGGTGTTTCAGAAAATTCCTTCGAAAATGCAATTCAAGTGTATCCAAATCCATTTGATACCTATATTATGATAGATGCTTCTGTCAATGTTCAAGTTCAAATTACAGACGTAACCGGCAGAATTGTTAAGGAAACGTTTTTAGTAGTCGGAGGAAGTAAACACTCTCTTGACATGAACGAACTCGCAGGAGGTTCTTATTTGGTGAAATGTGTGGGTAGCCACTTCGAGAAGACGGTGGTTATTTGCCACAAGTAATAAAAAGAGTATTTATTTATATATGTGAAATCCCCGCTCATAAAGAGCGGGGTTTTTTTTTGGTCACAATTTAATGTTAAGAGAATGATTTTATGTTATTGCATTGGCTTAGCATTAGAGATGGTTTTTTTAATAATTCATTAAACTAGTATAGTGGAATAATGGAACATGAGTTTCGGTCATTTGGGGCATTAATTTAACCAAAATCAAAATGAAAAAAAATGTATTTTCTTTGAAGTCGGTTGCATTGTCTGCAATGACTTTTTTGACTTTGAATGCTGTTGCCCAAACCAATTTGGGTGAAGACTGCGGATGTCCTGCAGTTGGCTCGCGTCCTACAGTTAACATTTCTTCTTTGCCAGGATATGTTGCTACTGATGGTGTTTCTGGAAATTTGACTACAGGTGCTACTTTGACTTGTGCAAACACGTATATCCTTGACAAGCGTGTTTTCGTTCCAAGCGGACAAACAATTACTATCGCTCCAGGTTCTTTGATCAAAGGTAACACTGGTACTGCTTCTAACGCTACTGCTTTGATTATTTCTCGCGGTGCTGATATCTATGCTAACGGTTCTGAATCTTGCCCAATCGTTTTCACTGCTGCTGCTGATCCAATGAACGGTACTTATTCTATTGCCAACACTGGTCAATGGGGTGGTGTTGTAGTTTTGGGTACTGCTACAAACAACTTGACTGTTGCTGCTAACGGTC
>JBMOFW010000172.1:0-6070 GCA_049318685.1 Flavobacteriales bacterium | reverse complement strand
CAACGTCTTACTGGATTGGAACGCGATAAAATCAAGGCCGAATACGATGAATTGATGGAGTTGATCGCCCGCTTGAAAGAAATTTTGGGTAGTGAATCACTTCGCCGTCAAATCATTAAAGACGAGTTGACCATGTTGGTCGATAAGTTTGGGGACAATCGTCGTTCGCATATAGAATTCTCTTCAGCTGATCTCAGTATTGAAGACATGATTCCGGATGATAACGTGGTGATTACGATCACACATGCCGGTTATATCAAACGCACAAATCTAAATGAATACCGTTCTCAAAGCCGCGGAGGTGTAGGTTCGAAAGGAACTTCCGCTCGTCAAGAAGACTTTGTAGAGCATATTTTTACTGCCAGCAATCACGATTGGTTGTTGATTTTCACCAAAAAAGGCCGTTGCTTTTGGATGCGTGTGTTCGAAGTACCTGAAGGTTCTAAAACGTCGAAAGGACGTGCTATTCAGAATCTGATCAATATCGAGCAAGATGATAAGGTATTGGCTTACATTCCGACAGAAGATTTGACCAACGAAGCATACGTAAACAACAATTACGTCATCCTTTGCACCAAACAAGGTTTGATTAAAAAGACTTCTCTTGAAGCGTATAGCAGACCACGTTCGAATGGTATCAACGCCATTACTATCGTTGATGGCGATGAATTGCTGGAAGCGAAGTTGACCAATGGGGATAACGAAATTATCATGGGCTTGCGAGAAGGGAAAGCTATTCGATTCCATGAAAGTAAAGTTCGTGCTGTAGGTCGCACCGCACAAGGGGTAAAAGCGGTCACGCTTTCAAGTGCCACGGACGAGGTGATTGGTATGGTGTGCGTTGCCACTGCAGATCAAGATATCTTGGTAGTCAGTGAGAAAGGCTTTGGAAAACGCTCATCACTTGATGATTACCGTGTAACCAATCGTGGTGGTAAAGGCGTGAAAACCATCAACATCACCGATAAAACGGGATCCTTGATTTCGATTCTAGGTGTAGATAGTGACCATGACTTTATGATCATCAATAAATCAGGCATTACCATTCGCTTGCGCGTAGAAGATTTGCGTGTCATGGGACGAGCTACGCAAGGTGTAAAACTCATCAACTTGCGAGGCAACGATGAAATTGCCGCCGTTTGCACAGTTATTCGTGATGAAGATGAAGACGTGGAACCAAGTGATATGATTGTTACTGACGGAGAAGTACTTCCGGACGATTCGGCTAATGATCAGGAAGTTGGAAATGAAAACAATGAAGAATAATTGCCGTTTCGCATTGAAATTGACTATGTAAAAAATGAAAAGCCGCATCATAATATGGATGCGGCTTTTTTTATATGTGCCTTTTTGGCAAGAAAGTTGAAATCGGCGACGCGAAGTTTTTTATTTTTGACAACAAAACCAATAAGAGAATAATGAAAAAAATCCTTTTTCTTTCAATTTCACTTTTTGCAGCGACAGCGGCATATGCACAACCAAGTGTAACCAATGCTTACAATGCAAATAAGTCAGGTGATTTTGAAGCAGCAGCAGGCTATATTGAAACTGCTATTACTGATGCTAAAGCGTCTACAAAAGAAAAGACCTGGAGATATCGTGGAGATATCTATCTTAATATCGCTAGCGATCCAGCCTTGGCAGCAAAACATCCAAACGCCATTCAATTATCGAAAGAGAGTTATTTCAAAAGTATGGACTTGGATAAATATGGTGACTACACACAGGAAGTTCAAGTTAGCTTGGGGAAACTTCAAACCGTAATTGATGCTAAGAACGGAGAGTTGCTTAAAAATGAGGATTATTGCGGCGCTGCCGAGAATTTTATCACTATGAGTGAGATTGCTAAACGTTTTAGTTTAGTTGACTCGGTTTCTATATTTAATTCAGGCTTGTGCTACGACAAATGCGGCAAGAGCGACAAAGCGTTGGCTGCTTATGGCGAATGTGCCAAAATCGGCTACAATGTGCCTGCTGTTTACCGCTATATGGCTGAGGTATACTTAAGAGATGGTAAAAAAGACGAAGCCAAGAAAATCATTGCTGAAGCGCGCGCAAAATTCCCGAAAGATCCAGAACTTCTTCGTTCAGAGGTGAATATTTACTTGGCAGAAGAAAAATACGAGCAAGTAGAAGGTTTGCTCAAAGACTTGGCAGCATCAGATCCTAGAAATGAAGTTGTACATTACATTTTGGGCATTACCTATGGAAAATTGGGTAAAAAAGCCGAGGAAGAGGAAGCCTATAAAAAAGCCATTGAAATCAATGGTAAATATTATGATGCCTTGTTCAATTTCGGAGCGATGTACTTTAACCGTGGATTGGATCGTGAAAAAGAATGTGATGCAATTCCTCCAAGAGAAACGGCCAAATTCAATGATTGTACTGCTGAGTGTAAAGTGTTTTTCCAGAATGCAGTTCAAAATTTGGAGGGCGCCTATAACAATATGGACGCTTCGATGAAAGGCACACAAGAAGAAAGACAATTATTGTTTGCGTTGAAAGATGCTTACTTGAAAGCAGGAAGAGATGCAGACTACCAAAGAATAAAAGCTCAATTGGCTCAATAATCAAACGAGAAAACCGGGGAAGCACCCCGGTTTTCCTTAGTCTATTTTACTTTACATAATGTAAATTATGTATTTTATTCTTAGGGTCGAAAACTGACTTTCAATGTGTTAAATTAACGCTCAACTACTACAAATGGATCTGAATATCGCTCATCTGTCAATAAAGACTCATCGGTAAACGTTCGCATAAATGCCACCAACGCATCTTTCTCTTCCTGAGTCATGTGCATTCTCAACGGAATAATTCCCGTAGCCGCATTTAATTCTTCATCCATGGGATCTTCACCAAAAAAGAAAAATCCACCGTTGGTATTTTTACGCAACATAAATGACAATTGCGGATGATTCTGAATTCCGGAGTTGTAAAATTCCACCACCTCTTCCAAAGTCTTGAATCGGCCATCATGCATATACGGCGCTGTTTGAGCAATATTCCTCAAGGAAGGAACCTTAAACCAACCATTTCGCTCATTTCCGCTAACTGGTTCAATTCCAAGCATTCCTTGATCTTTATACCACATTTCTAAGCCTACGTTTTCCGAAGCGCTAGATCCTCCGTTAAGATTGTCGCCTCCATGACAACCACTGCATGGGAATTTTGAAAAATACAGGTCCTTTCCATGAATTTCTTGTTCTGTAAAATTGGCAAACCCGGTCATGGTGCCAACATCATATTTGGAATTGACACTGATTAAGCTGCGGATAAAATGAACCATGCCTTCACTGATTTTTTCTTTGGTCACTTCTTCAGAACCAAATGCAGCCTGGAAAAGAGGCTTATAATACTCCAAGGAACCCAATTTAGCTTCCAAATAATCCTGGTCTTCCAATCCCATTTCTATGTGATTTGCAATGGGTTGAAGCACCATGTTTTCCAAAAAGGGTTCTCTTAAATCATGAAAAAATGCTTCTTGAAGTCCGGCGTTGAGAATAGCCGGCGAATTCCGAGGCGTCAACTTGTTTTCAAAACCGATGCTGTGCTTGCGGTTATCTGCAAAAGCAAACGCCTGTTTGTGGCATGACGCGCAACTAACACGGTTATTTTTAGATAGTTGAGTATCATAAAACAATACTCTTCCTAATGTTGCTTTATTGACATCGACTACAAATCCTTCAAAGGGATCAAAATCGACATTGCCATTGTAGTTGGTATAGTCGTATGGAGTCTCTGGAAGTACCGGAATACGCGACCCCAAATGTCCTTCTTCTTTTGAACAACCACCGAGGAAGATTATCCCCAGAATGGTTCCAAAAATGAGTTTTTTCTTCATTTTTCGTCAATAAATTGGGTTAAAAACGAACAATAAGGAATAAAGCAGACGGCGGAACAACGGAGAAAGTTGTCTGAGAATAACTGGTCAGCGAATTGAATCCAGGTGTTTCGGTGCTCTCTTGCTTTTCTTCCAAATTGGCAGATAACAAACGAACGCTCAATTCTGTTCCCAGACTAAAGTTTGGAGTAATGTGATATTGAAAGAAAATAAATGGACTTGCGCCAACGCCTTTGCTGCTGGTGGTGTTCAGTACTTCACGCTCTTCTCCGATTTCATCGATAAACAGCGTGTTGAATTCTTTTGAACGATTGGAGATTATTCCATCTATGCCATATTTAACCGAAAACGATTTCTTAAAATCTTTGTAAAATACTAACCCAAAACGCACATCCGTGGATGCAGTATCCACAGTGAATTCAGTGTTTCCATTGGTTTCTCCGGCAAGCTCGGTGAACGAATCGGAAGAATAGCCGACACCCAAACGGATGCCCAATTTGCCAAATTTCTTTTCCAAAGTCAATGTGTACGGACTATACTCAATATCCGAATTTTCCTTTTGAATGCTTCTAAAAACAGGAACTGCATTTACACCAACTTCGAAGAAGCTAGAATCCGTTTGAGTAAATCCTGAAATGCCACACAAGGCAAAAATGGCTACGATGAGCTTTCTTTTCATATGACTTAGTTTGTTTATTAGCTAAGTCAAAGATAAGTAAAATCAAAATAAACTTTCTTGTTTACCCGGCCCCGCCGCCTTTCCTTTTCGCTGAGGTTCATCAATTCCTTCGGAAGTATCAGTACCTATGCTGTCATCCGGACGATCTAATTGTACTTTGACTTGAGGTCTTTTTGCACGAATCATTTCTTGAAGCAAATTTTCAGATTCGTTTTCACGAACCGGATCAGCTTCCAACAATTCCACATTCAAAACGGGCAGCGTAGTTAATCGATTGCCTATGGCTTTCAATCCTTTAACAGCAATGAAATCGCGCAAATTCACGCTTTCATCTGTTTTGTGTTGGGCCTGTTTGAATTTCTTATTGAATCGCACATACAAGGTTGGATGGTGCAACAAAGTAGCAATGCCCAACTTACTCTTTGGATGTTCTGAAATAAAAGTAACAGGTCCTTTCGAAACTTCAACAAGGAATCGTTTCACAAACCATTGCTCTTTTTCTCCATCAAAATACACCGAGGTAATCGGCTTCTCCGGAATAAATTTCTCAATAGCTATTTGATTTTCATCAAAGTGTGTGCTGATATCCGGTGGAATCAACTTGTATACGCCACTTGACAAAATCACTAAAATTTTGTCTTCCGCTTCAAATTCCCCAAGGAATCGACCGTGGCCATCTTCATTCAATCGCATCACGCTTTCATCCAACCATATCTTACGCGCGCCAAGCGTAGAAATACCGGCTTGTTTCAGTTCGACCTTTTTGACCGGATATTTTGAGCAAACATTACCATTGGCATCGCGGCCTTTGATCGCTAATTCAGAAAAATCAATGTCAAACTTCAGTTTTTTCAAACGCTCTAAAGCACGAAGATGAATGGTAACTACCTCTGCTTCTCCATTGGGATTGGCGCTGAAGTGAAGTACTTCACTTCCAGCAGCACCTTTGGTCAAATCGTATTCTTTATCACGGGTAATGGCAGTAACAGCAAAGCGTTTCATCATCGCTCCACCATTTTTTCCATCACGATAGATCATATTGTATGTCGTGCGCTTGTCGTCTTTCTTCCAAACGGCTACGTGAATAATGTCTTTTCCAAGGAATGATTTGGATTGAACACGGCTAACGACCATTTTGCCGTCTTTGCGGAAAACAATGATATCATCGATGTCTGAACAGTCACAAACGAATTCACCTTCATCCCGTTTGAGACCTGTGCCTACGAAACCTTCGGCCTTATTGACATAAAGTTTGGCATTGGCAATAGCCACCTGTGCGGCTTGTACAGTATCAAACGGTTTGATTTCAGTGCGACGTTCTCTCCCCTTTCCGTATTTTGATTTTAACTCTTTAAAATAACTAATCGCCGTTTCGGTCAAGCTATCCAATTTTACTTGCACACTTTCGATGTTGCCTTCCAATTTGGCCAAATGTTCGTCCGCTTTGAAACTGTCGAATTTAGAAATACGCTTGATTTTAATTTCGGTCAAGCGGGTAACATCTTCATCTGTAACGGCACGAAGCAAATGCTTGGTGTGTGGTTTCAATC
>JBMOFW010000171.1:0-6070 GCA_049318685.1 Flavobacteriales bacterium | reverse complement strand
GCGCGCATTGATGGAAAATGTATCCAAATATGAATCTCAACACGGCAAGATCGTTGAAGGTCAAGATCACATGATGCCCATGAATTTTGGCGGTCCACAAGGACAAGCGTAATCAAATTACGTCGATTACTTTTCCGTGCAACGGCTTATCGAGAAATGGCGAGTTGATTGATTTCGACCGCCATTTTTCTTTAGAAAAAGTTTCTGTTTCATTTGGGCAGAAAAGGGTTAGAAATGCATCTTCTCCTTCTTCAATCACAGGTAACTCAAGGCCTAAAACGCGCGCCGGACCGGCAGTAAATTTCTCTATGATTTGTTCTATGGTCAAGTGTTTCTCTAACGCAGCATTGGCAGTGGCAAAGCAGGTTTGAATACTACTGATTCCATAATTCGCATATTCAAATTCCAATACTTTATGTTCGTGATCTTCGGGTGAATGATCGCTAACAATCGCATCGATTGTACCGTCTTTCAATCCACGAATCAACGCTTTGCGGTCGTTTTCACTTCGGAAAGGAGGCATCACTTTTAAGTTCGAATCAAATGAAGCCACATCTTCATCCGTAAACATGAGCTGATGTGCTGCTACTGCCGCAGTGATATGCAAACCGTCGCGCTTGGCTTTACGGATAAGGTCTACGCTTCCTGCCGTAGAAATGAGTGAAACGTGCATACGACCTCCGCAATACCGCAACAACTCGATATCTCGACTTAAACGAATTTCTTCCGCGAATGAGCTAATTCCTTTTAATCCCATTTTCACCGAGGTCGATCCTTCATTGATCATTCCACCGGGATTCACCCCCGGATCGTGCGGAAACGTCATGATCAAACCGTCGAAATTGCTTGAATATTCCAAAGCACGTGTCATGAGCTCCGTGCCTACGTTGCTTTTATCATCGGTGAAACCAATAGCTCCGGCGTTGGCCATATCATACATTTCTGATAACTGTTTGCCTTCACCTGCAGCCGACAACGTACCGGTTGGCAAAAGACTAGTGACATGGGATTCCGATTTGCGCAATAAGTATTCTACTTGCGTTTTAGTATCTACGGCCGGAGTGGTGGTAGGCATAACGACAACAGCTTTGAAACCGCCTTCTTTGGCGGCATCAAGGCCACTGAAAATATCTTCTTTGAATTCTTCTCCTGGATCTCTGAATTGCGCACGAAGATCAATCCAACCAGAAGAAATATGAAGTCCTTTGGCATCAATGATTTCAGCTTTCTTCTCATCAATTTTCGCAGCTATTTTAATAATTACTCCGTCTTCGATGAGCAAATCCCGCTTCTTTAAGTGCAATGCTGATCTAGGATCAACGATGATGGCCGATTTGATGAGGGTTTTCATGGGGTTATTTCCAAAACTTGATAAGTAAAACTTCAATGGCTAAAAATATCAATCCCCATATAATCATGGTGTACCAATATTTTTTTCCTTCAGTAATCTCGCCGGCAAGCGCTCCTAGGCTTTCCACATCTGAATTCAAAAGTTGAACGTTGCCAAGTCCTTTCGCTTTTATTTGATTTTCTACATCTTCTGTAGTCTTAGGTGTGGTGTACGATTCGCGGCGATCATAGTTAAATGAAAGCGTGGTAATGGTGGAATCACCTAAATTGAGCAAATAATTGCCTGCCTCAGTCAAGGTGTTTTGAAAGAAAATCTCTGTATTCCCGCCTTCATTGCGATGCTCGGGAATGTATTGACTACCATTTTCTTTATGGATCAATTTAAAGGTTTGTTCACCATTCACGGTCACATTGCGCAGAGTTACAGATTGTTCTTTTCCGAGCGTATAGCTCAACGCATCCGAATTTTGGGCAAACTCCGCCATACGCAACAAAAGCGTTGGGAAGAAACTATGTGCGATTAAATTACTCTCCGTTGGTTGAAGACTCACAGCACTGCAATACAAATATCCTCCACCATGCTTGGCTGAAATAAAGAAAGGATCATTGCTTTGAAGTGTCATGATGGGTTCAACACTTCCGTTGGTGCCCATTGAAAGGGAATAGTAGTCACCTACATGTGGATATGCTACCTTTTCGTTGCCCGAATTTTTTTCCAAAACACCGCGAAGCAAAAAGTGATCAAAGTTGACCGCTGTGACGGGATTGCCCGGCGTCATTCCAAAGGCCATTCGACCGGTAATTGCTCCGGCATTGCAGCGTTTCATTAAATCATTGAAACTTACAAGGTCAATTTGTGAGGCAGGAAACACAACACAGCTGCCACCGTTGGAAACAAATTTCTCCAGTTCGGAGGCTAGACCCGAAGAGATTTTTTGGAGTTGATTGATGATGATTAAATCCGCTTTACCGAAAGCCGAAAAATCGATGGCTCCTTCTGCAACAGTTGTGGTTTGGAAAAATGGATCATCAGAAAATAGCACTTGTACTGGATCGGCAGTCAAGTTGCCGCGAATATTCAATACATTGATTCGTTGGGCTACATTGAAGCTAAAATTGTAGGTATTGTCAAAAGTGATTGGCTGATCATCGATATTGATTTCAGCCAATTTAAAACCGGGGTCCGTATTGGTAAAACTGAGTTCTACTTCTTGTGTTTGATATGGCTCCAAGGAGGTAGAGCCCACACTTTTTTGTTGACCGTTGATTTTAAGATTAATGCTTAGATTTTCTTTTTTCTCCGCACCATTGTTTCTCAATCGTACGTAGAGCTGTTCCACCACATTGAGCTGCCGCACAGGAGTAGCAAACCAAACCGAGTCAACAGCAATGTTGGCAATGACTTTTGCATTTTCGGGAAGAATGTTAAATCGAATAGTGCTATCCGCGTTAATTTGGTCAATATCCATCATATTGCCTTGCAAATCAGTGAGCAAATAGGCGTTTTTGCTGGCCTGAGGTGAGGCAAGCAACAAATCCTGCTGTCGTGCCATCACCTCTGAAATGGATCGCGCTGCGGGTGAAGGAGCAATTTCTTGAACCAATTGAATGGCATCTTCTTGATTGACCAAACGCTGGTGGCGCCCTTCGAAATCATTGGTCAAAACCTGAAATTTATCCGTTGGCTTGTGCGCTTCGATGAGCTCAATGGCTTTGCTTTTTTCCAATTCTAATACCGAACCGCCCTCCCCATCAGACTGGGTGCTGAATGAATTGTCGACATAAATACTCACCGCTTTATCACCCGCTTTCAATTGTTCATCATTCAATGGGATATAAGGCTGAGCGAAAGCCAGTATGATACAAGCCATCGCAAACATACGCGCCAACAAAATCAGCAAATGCTTGAGCTTGGATTTGCTTTTTGTTTCTTGTTGAATTTCTTTCAAAAAAGACACGTTGGAAAACATGACTTTCTTGAATTTTCTGAAATTAAAAAGATGGACGATGACGGGAATGGACAAGGCGAGAAGCGCCCATAATATTTCCGGATGAACAAATTTCATACTGTTACAAACCTACGGGAAAAAAATGATTTTCTAATGAACAACTTTTCCATCTTTCATCACCAAACAACGATCGGCCATTTGTGCCAAGTTTTCATTGTGGGTGACGATTACGAAAGTTTGACCAAACTCTTTTCTTAAATCAAAGAATAATTCATGAAGTTCTCGGGCATTTTTGGAGTCGAGATTCCCTGATGGCTCGTCAGCGAAAATGACGTCAGGCTGATTCATCAAGGCTCTGGCCACGGCGACACGTTGTTGTTCGCCGCCGGATAGTTGATTCGGTTTATGCATGGCACGGTCTTTCAATCCTAACCGGGCTAATAACTCAAGACCTCGTGCTTCAGCTTCTAACTTGTCTTTTTTCATTATAAAAGCGGGGATGCACACATTTTCCAAAGCATTGAACTCAGGTAAGAGATTGTGAAATTGGAAAATAAAGCCGATGTGCTGATTTCGAAAAGCCGCCAAATTGCGTTCATTGAGTTGATGAAGCGGTTGGTTTTTTAAAAAAATCGAACCGGAATCCGCTCTATCCAGTGTTCCTAAAATATGGAGTAGGGTAGACTTGCCTGCACCTGAAGCGCCAACAATGCTCACCACTTCTCCTGCCTGAATTTCAAGGTCCACACCTTTGAGCACCTCGAGTGATCCGTACCGCTTAATCAGTCCTTCTGCTTTGATCATGCTGCAAAGAACAAAAAAAAAAGGCAACGTTCGATTTTGATGTTTACATTCGCGCTAAATTTTCAAATATGAATATCCACGAATATCAAGGGAAATCCATCCTAAGTAGCTTTGGAGTAGCCATTCAGAGAGGTTACGTGGCCGAAACACCGGAAGAAGCCACCTCCGTTGCACAAAAATTGAAAGAAGAAACCGGAACGGGTTGGTTTGTCGTAAAAGCGCAAATTCACGCCGGTGGTCGCGGTAAAGGAACAGTTACCGAAACGGGATCTCGTGGTGTCGTATTGGCGAAAGGTCTTGATGAAGTGGCTGACAAAGCCAAAGGCATTTTGGGCGGTCACTTGGTGACACTCCAAACCAAAGCTTCAGGCAAATTAGTAAGCAAAGTCTATGTTGCTGAGGATGTATACTCGCCAGGTGCAGTAGAACCTCAGGAATTCTATATGTCTATTCTTCTCGATCGCGGTGCCGGTCGCAATGTGATCGTGTATTCGCCAGATGGGGGTATGAATATCGAAGATGTGGCACACAACACACCTGAGCGCATTCATAAAGAAGTGATAGATCCTTTGACCGGAGTAACCGACTTCCAAACACGCAAAATCGCGTTCAATCTTGGATTGAGCGGGAAAGCGTTCAAAGAAATGAGCACTTTTGTGAAGGCGCTATACGCCGCGTACGTAGGTTGCGATGCGTCTTTATTTGAAATCAACCCTGTACTCAAAACATCAGATGAGCGTGTGATCGCTGTAGACGCGAAAGTAACTCTCGATGGCAATAGCCTAGGTCGTCATCCGAACTATGCAGCGATGCGCGACGTGACCGAAGAAGATCCCCTCGAGGTAGAAGCTACCGCTGCGGGTCTCAACTATGTGAAACTCGACGGAAATGTGGGTTGTATGGTCAATGGCGCCGGTTTGGCGATGGCCACCATGGATATCATCAAACTTTCTGGTGGTGAACCTGCCAACTTCCTCGATGTGGGGGGAACAGCAGATGCCAAGCGCGTTGAAACCGCTTTCCGTATGATTCTGCGTGATCCAAACGTAAAAGCGATCCTCGTAAATATCTTCGGAGGTATTGTGCGTTGCGACCGTGTTGCTCAAGGAATCGTGGATGCTTATAAAAATATCGAAAATATTTCTGTGCCCATTATCGTTCGCCTTCAAGGCACCAATGCTGAAGAAGCAAAGGCTTTGATCGATGGAAGCGGCCTCGCAGTGCATTCTGCAATTACGTTGCAAGAGGCTGCGGATAAGGTAAAAGCTGTGCTTGCTTAATCCTTTCAAGGATAAATTTTATATAGAAAGAGCCATTTCGAAAGAAATGGCTCTTTTTTTGGCAAGTGAAATGAAAATTATATCCGAATGAGAATAGTTATTGCCCTTTTTGCTCTCGCTAGTTTGTTTGCTTGTAAAACCCAAACCGCCGCCCAAGCTGCTTCAGTTGATGCCGCTCCACAGCCTGAGGCTATTCGCACGCAAGTGTCAGACACGATATTCTATTACTACAAAGGAAATAACGCCTTAAGTGTATACATCACTCCATGGGTCGACAACAAACGAATGGTGGTGTTATTCGATCCATTTGGAAAAGAAACCTATCGTTTTGAAAATGTCCAAGGCCATATGTCTGAAGTGTCGAAGATTACCTCTTTTCATCCAAATGGAGCAGTGGCTGCGATCAATCATTATTCAAATCCCGGGGCGAGTATAAATTGGGCTGATGCAGATTATACCTTCGGCATCAATAACGAACCAGAATGGATGGTCGTTCATGAACACCCGGAAACACTTGAGAATTCAATGAACAATTCTTTTTACTGGGATAAAAAAACAAATTCGTGGAAAAGACAAGAAGTGGCTATAGAAACCATCACCCCCGAAGGTCGTTAGGCTATTCGACGGACAATCAATAAGCCGTCCCGAATTCCGAGCAATACATTTTCGACTCTCGGATCATCTTGT
>JBMOFW010000170.1:0-6111 GCA_049318685.1 Flavobacteriales bacterium | reverse complement strand
ACCGAGGAAGGATGCACGGATACTGATGTTCTCGGATTTGTCGTAGAAGAATGTATCGCAGTAAATGAGGAAGAATTACTCATCGCAGGCATTTTTCCAAATCCTGTTCACGATCGCTTGACGCTTTCGTCAAAATTGGATTTGCGCGACGCTATGATTCATGTATACAATAGCTATGGACAAATTGTGCACAGTGAGCGCGCCGAACAAGCTTATCAGCAAGATATTGCTTTGAATCTGGCTTCCGGAATGTATATTCTCACCGTTCAATTGGGTGATCGTATGCAACGTGTTCCGCTTGTTATTGAATAGATTTCAAACGATCGATTAATAAAGAGATATGGTCACTCGTCAAGTCAAGATGGGTGACCATTCTTATTTTATCTGATCCAAAAGGAAAGCAAAGAATGTGTTCTTTCTTTAATTTTTCAACCCATGCTGCCGCATTTTTATCTTTTAGAGAAAAAATGACAATGTTGGTTTGAACAGGCACAACGTGATCGACCCAATCTAAGGTGTTCAATACATGACCAATTTGCTGGGCACGATCATGATCGATCGTTAATCTGTCGATGTGATGTTCTAGGGCATAGAGTCCGGCCGCGGCGATGATGCCGGCTTGACGCATTCCTCCGCCCATACTCTTTCTTCTGCGACGGGCTTGTTTGATGAAATCATGTTTGCCTAATAATACGCTCCCAACCGGAGCACCGAGTCCTTTACTTAGACAAATGCTGATAGAATCGAAATACTGTGCGTAATCGATGGGAGAAATTCCCGTAGCCACGAGGGCATTAAAGAGTCGTGCACCATCGCAATGCAGGGCCAATCCACGCGCCCGACATAACGCACTAATCCGTTTTATTTCTTCAAAATCATATATGGCTCCACCTCCTTTGTTCATGGTGTCCTCCAAGCATACCAATCGGCTAATAGGTCGGTGTATATCATCCGGATTGATATTATTTTCAATTTGAGCGGCAGTTATTCGTCCACGGTCACCTTGAATGAGGGCTACAGAGCATCCACTGTTGAGTGCAATACCACCACCTTCGTAGTAATAGACATGCGCCATGTCAGCGCAAATCACCTCGTCTCCAGGACGGGTGTGCACGTTGATTGCGATTTGATTGGTTTGAGTACCGCTAGAGCAGTAAAGGCCTGCCTCCATGCCGAAGAGTGCTGCCGCTTTTTCTTGTAGCAAATTGATAGTAGGGTCTTCAGCAAACACGTCATCGCCCACAGGAGCATTCATCATGGCTTCTTTCATCGCCTCGGTCGGTCGAGTGACTGTATCACTGCGCAAATCAATAATCATACAATTCCTTTTGAGGAGGCGAGTTTAAGCAATATTCGCGAAGACAGCGATACTTCAAAGAAATTCTCTTTTTTTTGCAGTGTATTTGAAAAATTACTTCACCATACTTGAATTGCCTGATGGGGCCGAGCACGCTGATATTCGCGCGGCCTATCGACGCTTGGCCAAAATATACCATCCTGATGGAGGCGATCACCGCGCTGATGAAACAAAGTTTGCCGAAATTACTGAAGCGTATGATTGCTTGATTGACCCTGCAAGACGTCGACGCTATATGGATCAAATGACGCGTCCGATGCAGAATCATCGGGATTCACGTTTGGCTCAAATGGAGTATGAAGAATGGCTGCGCCGAGAGGCGATGTTTGCTTATGTGAGGCAAAAGAAACAAAAGCAACGAGAAGAAGAAGAGGCGTTTAAAAAATCTTTTTCCTATAAATTACTCAATGGCGTTGACAAGGCGTACAACATCCTTTTTCTATTTGTCTTCGCTGCGGCGATCATTATGCCTATTTATAAATATATCGATCAACAATCAAAGCCGGAAAGCGATCAACAACCGGGGATTTTCTTCGTGTTTCCTGTACTTTTGGGCACATTGTTTTGTGTGGCCGGTTACTATTACATGTTCGTTTACAAGAAAAAATCAGATCAAGAATAGCATGAAAAAAATGTATACAATGATGGTGTTGACCATCACAATGATAAGTGCTCGCGCTCACGAGGGTATGTGGATACCTTCGGTGTTGGGCGCCGTGCATGATGAAATGCAAGGAATGGGATTGCAACTCTCCGAAGAAGACCTTTATTCAATCAATCATTCGAGTTTGAAAGATGCAGTTGTTTTATTTGGAGGCGGTTGCACTGCTGAAGTTGTATCGAATGAAGGTTTGATTTTTACCAATCACCATTGTGGTTTTGATTATGTGCAGTTTCATAGTTCGTTGGAGCATGATTATTTGAAAAATGGTTTTTGGGCCATGTCACGCGAAGAAGAATTGGTGTGTAAAGGACTCACCGCCACATTCGTGGTGAGCATGGAGGATGTGACCAAACAAATGCTGGATGGTATAAACAAAGACATGGCACCGGCAGATATCGATGCGCTGAAAGTGTCGAACAAGAAAAAATTAGAAGAAGCCGCCAAATCGAAAGGTCTTTCTGCAGTGGTACGCGCTTTCAATTATGGCAACCAGTATTTTTTAATCATCACGAAAACATTCAACGACGTTCGATTGGTTGGAGCACCGCCGAGTGAAATTGGAAAGTTTGGTGGAGATACAGACAACTGGGTTTGGCCGCGTCATACTGGCGATTTTTCCGTGTTTCGTATTTATGCAGATAGCGAAAATGCTCCTGCTGAGTATAACGCAACAAACAAACCCTACAAGCCGAATCATTATTTCCCCATTTCGCTCAAGGGTACGCAAGAGGGCGACTTTAGCATGGTGTATGGATTTCCTGGAAGAACAGAGCACTTTTTGACAAGCTATGCGGTTGATTATGCATTGAATAAAAGCAATAAAATGCGCATTCACATGCGCAAAACGTCTTTGGGAATAATCGATGGCAAGATGCGTAGTAGCGATCGATTACGGATTCAATATGCCGCCAAACAAAGCGATATTAGCAATGCCTATAAAAAGTGGATTGGTCAGGAATTGGGTTTGGTTCGTTTTGATGCAATTACGAAAAAAAGAGAAGAAGAAACGAAATTTTCAAATTTGGTGAAGACTTCTCAAGACCCAACCGATGCGGAAATATTGCCCAAGTTGGAGCGAAGTTATAAGGAGTACGAAAAGTACAATATGGCTCGAGATGGATTTGTGGAATATGTGTTCTATGGCCCGGAGGTATTTGCCTTTGCGAAAAGCATTCAAGATTTCATGGATAATTACGAAAAATTAGCGACAGAAGGTAAAGTGGAAGAGGAGCGCAAGAATTTGTTGGAGTCAATTCGGTTGTTTTACAAGAATTTCGATTTGAATACAGAAAAGGAAATATTCAATGGATTAACTCCTTTGTACATGGAGTATGTCGATGGTGAATTGGGCCCTCATGTATTGCGACCTTATTTCACCAAAGGCATGTCTGGAGCCGTGTCCAAGATTTATGATAAAAGTATGTTTCGCGATGAAGCGCTTGTTGTCAAGTTTGTTTCGTCCTATTCTAGCAAGTCAAAAAAGAAATCGTTGAAGGATCCTATTTTCATGATATCGAAGCAGCTGTATGAAGTGTATACCAATACGATCACACCGAAGAGTCGCGAGTTTGCTGGTATTATTGATACGCAAATGAATCGTTATGTAAGGCGGAAGCAGGAGTTGATGCCGAGTAAAGACTATTGGAATGATGCGAATAGCACATTGCGTATTTCATTTGGAAAAGTGGAGGGCAGTGCACCTCATGATGGAAGCACCTATACGTATTTTACAACCGCCGATGGTATTTTGGACAAGTTCATGACCGGTAATCCCGACTTTGAAATTGGTTCAAAATTGAAAGGATTATTGGAATCCAAAACATATGGTGACTACGGAGAAGGAGGAGAGTTGCGGGTGTGTTATACCGGCAGCAACCATACTACAGGAGGCAATAGCGGCAGTCCGGCATTGAATGCAAAGGGCGAATTGGTCGGAATTAATTTCGACCGGAGTTGGGAAAGTACGATGAGTGATATTTACTACAGCCCAGAGATTTGCCGCAACATTATGGTGGATGTGCGGTATGTGCTGTGGGTCATTGATGAATACGCGGGAGCGGATTATCTGTTGAAAGAGATGACCTTAGTTCGATAGAAGACAAAAGCAAGGGCCTCCGCAAGGAGGCCCTTCATGTTCTTATTTTGCCCAGAAATAAATGATGACTACGGCAACTGCAAAGCAAAAAATTGCAAAGGTTACCGGTCCTCCGATTTCATTTTGTTCTGCTTCTGAATGTCCGTGATGATTTTCGTCGTGATGTGCCATGGTATGAATTTTTCAGGCCAAAAATAATCAGAGAATTGGATTATTGCTATTCGGAACCTAAAAATGACCATTCACCGAATAAGTTGTATTTTGAGTAAGGATTTCGGTTAATGTTTCATTAATTTTGCCTTGTCTTTGAAAGTGAAAGCTTTTAAAGGTGATTAGCTCGTTTAATCAATTAGTTTTAAGTGTTTCAGAAACCCCGCGGCCAACCCTGCGGGGTTTTTGTTTACATATGGCCAGGGGGAAATCTTGAATTGATTGTAGAGGTATTTCGTATATTTATACATTGAAAATCAAGGCAACAGCTTGATGCAACCTGCAAGTGTATTCAAGCGTCTTATTGTTACAGCCACGTTAAGGAAGAATATGAAACCAAAAATGACACGAAGGGCACTCATTCTGAGTGGAATCTTTTTATTAAGCTTCTCTTTGTCCAATGCTCAAGTTGTGTTGAATGAATTTTCTGCTGCCAATTATAACAATTATGATTTGGGCGGTGAGTTTGAGGACTGGGTAGAATTTTATAATCCATCCGGTTCGACAGTTGATATCAGTGGCTATTTTCTTAGTGATGATCCTACAGATCCAGAAAAGTGGGCTATTCCAGCGGGATTTACAGTTGCAGCGGGAGGCTATCGTGTTGTTCTATTAAGCGGCACTTTTGATTACGATCCCGGTTTTTTGGGACAAACCAATACGAGTTTTAAGGTGACGCAAACGGCTGAGGAGAACATAGTCTTTTCTAATCCAATCGGAGTTATTCTCGAAAATTATGATTTTGCAGTTGACGCTGATGATGGCATTACTCCAAATCAAGCCAACCATAGTTGGGGAAGAGATGTGAACGGCACAGGCAACTGGGTTGTTTATACCAATCCAACTCCAGGCGCGGCAAACGGTGCAGGTAATGGTGTTCGCTACGCGGCCAGACCTCAATTGTCAATAGAGGCGGGTTATTATGCAAGTAGTCAAAATGTTACATTAACTACCCCAGAGCCGAATTCCACCATTTATTATACGCTTAACGGTGATGAACCAACCAATGGTTCGACGCTATACACTGGTCCAATATCGATTACTTCCACTTCGGTTATTCGCGCAATTGTGTATAGCAATGATCCGAATATATTGCCGGGATTCATTGAAACAAATACGTATTTCATTGGCGATGCCCATGAAATCATGGCGGTGTCTATAAGTGGATCGACCTTGTCTGATGGTTCATGGGGCTGGGGCGGTGGCACCGGGGAGTTTACCCACATTGAATTTTTTGATGAGAATGGTACTTTTCTCGCCGAAGCCCAAGGTGATTCGAATGAACACGGTAATGACTCGAATGCTTACGATCAACGCGGATTCGACTATATCACTCGAGATGCTTTAGGGTATGACAACGAAGTGGAATATCCAGTAATTAGTTCTACAGACCGTCCTAGTTATGAGCGCTTAATTTTTAAAGCTGCGGCAAACGACAACTACAGTTTTGCCGGAGGTGCTCATTTAAGGGATGCCTATGTTCACGAATTGTCTCTAATCGGTGGTCTACGTTTGGATGAACGTAAGACCGAATTCTCTGTGCTTTATATCAATGGTGATTATTGGGGAGTTTATGATATTCGTGAAAAAGTAGACGATATCGATTTCACCGATTACTATTACGATCAACCCGAAGGATTTGTCGATTTCATTAAGACTTGGGGGGGTACTTGGAATGAATACGGCAGCAATGCAGATTGGCAAGACCTGGTGACGTTTATCACCACCAACGATATGTCGATTCAAGCCAACTACGACTATGTGTTGACGCAATACAATACGATG
>JBMOFW010000169.1:0-6120 GCA_049318685.1 Flavobacteriales bacterium | reverse complement strand
GACCAATTCCAGAAAAAATACCACGAGTCCGGAACGAATTTACCATGCATATACTCTATAGATACGCCACGAACTACTCCCGAATGTTTGATCGGTTTTACCCAACCGGGATAAACTTCGGTATTGAGATATCTAATCTCTTCCTCCCACGCCTTCGATCCAAATCCAATTTCTCCAGCGCCAAATCCCACATTCAGCGCGCCTTCTTGTGCTGAAATAGTGGTTGCGCAAATACACAGCACTCCAATCACAATGAGCGCTCTAAGAGCTTCACGAAAAAAAGATGTTACGCTAGTCTTCAAAGGCATCCGGTCTAATCTTCAACATCACTTAGCTCGATTTCCAATGACTTGGTGCTCACAAATAATTCAATCAAAGAAAACACCAATGAAATCATAAAAAAGAACAGCGATGCACCAAAGGTAACATGCGCCGGTGCCATGTTTTCGATATGAATAAAATACATCGACACCATGGCCATCAAAATACTCAATACCCCAAAAATCTGCATGTTCTTGATCAATCGAATACGATAACGCAAATTCTGAATCTGGGCATGGATCTTCGGATTGGTGGTGCCATCCGAATTCTGGTAGCGATCATGCAAGGCCCTCACCACATTGGCCAAAGCCAAAAAACGATTGGTAAACGCCAGCATAATCAAGCTGATCGCAGGAAACAATAGCGCCGGTGTGTTGATGTTCATTGGTTTCTGGTTTCTAGTTTCTTGTTTCTAGTTCCGGTTCTTGTTCTCCTCTTCAGAGCTCGGGTTTGAGGTATTTACCTGTATGACTGCCTTTGATCTTGACGATCTGCTCTGGTGTGCCTTCTCCAATAATCTGCCCGCCTCCATGACCGCCTTCTGGCCCAATGTCCACAATATGATCGGCCACTTTAATCATGTCCATATTATGCTCAATCACCAATACCGTATTGCCCCGATCTACCAATCGATTCAATACATTAATGAGCATCTGTACATCTTGAAAATGCAATCCCGTCGTCGGTTCATCGAGTATATAAATGGTATTGCCTGTATCACGTTTCGCCAATTCTGTGGCCAATTTCACACGCTGGGCCTCTCCTCCACTCAAGGTGGTGCTGTGTTGACCTAAGGTGATATATCCCAAGCCTACATCTTGTAACGTCTTGACCACATTTCTTACTTTTTGATGTGACTCAAAAAACTCTACCGCCTGATCCACGGTCATATCCAAAATATCCGCTATGCTTTTACCGCGGTAACGAATTTCCAACGTCTCTCGATTATAACGTTTGCCGTTGCAACTCTCACAATTCACGAACACATCGGGAAGGAAATTCATTTCGATCGTGCGCACACCCGCTCCTTTGCAGGTCTCACAGCGACCACCTGAAATATTGAAACTAAATCGGCCGGGTTGGTATCCGCGTACTTTGGCTTCCGGACTATTGCTATATAACGCGCGTATATCTGTGAAAATACCGGTGTAGGTGCTTGGATTGCTTCGCGGTGTGCGACCAATAGGACTTTGATCAATCTCTATCACTTTATCCAAATGCTCCAAGCCTTTGATCTTTTTATAGGCCAACGGTTTTTTTACAGCATCATAAAAATGATTATTCAAGATAGGATACAAAGTATGCGAAATCAACGACGATTTTCCACTACCACTCACTCCGGTGATGCAGATGAACTTGGCCAATGGCAATTTCAAAGTTACATGCTTCAAATTGTGACCGTTGGCACCTTCAAGCACCAATTCCAATCCGGAGCCTTTTCGACGCTTTTTAGGCACTTCAATGCTCAAGTCCCCACGCAAGAATTTGGCTGTGACACTGTCTTGAGCGAGGTGATGTTTTGGAGAACCTTGCGCGACAACCCGCCCACCATGCACTCCAGCACCGGGACCAATATCAATCAAGTGATCACTTTCTAACATCATATCGCGATCATGTTCCACAACAATCACACTATTGCCAGCATCGCGCAAAGCTTTGAGTGACGAAATCAACTTGTGATTATCGCGCTGATGCAAACCAATTGATGGCTCATCCAAAATATACAAGACCCCAACCAGCTGTGCTCCTATCTGTGTTGCCAAGCGAATACGTTGTGCCTCTCCTCCACTCAATGTGCGGGCACTGCGATCGAGTGTCAAATACTCCAAGCCTACATCGACCAAAAAGCGCAATCGGCTACGGATCTCTTTCAATGGTTCGGTGGCAATGGCCACTTGGCGTTGACTCATTTTATATTCAACCCCTTCAAACCATTTCGCCAAATCTTGCAGCCCCATGATAGCGAGCTCATGTATGTTTTTATTATGAATTCGAAAATAAAGGGCTTCCTTTTTCAAGCGACTTCCCGCACATTCTGGACAGGGAATTTTATTCATGAAACTCTCGGCCCACCTGCGCAGTGCCGGATTTGAATCATCATCTACTTGTTTTTCTATAATATTGATAATCCCTTCAAACTTACTCGGATAATTGTATCCAGCGGTGGAGCTCACTTGGAAAAGTTCTTCGGAACCATAAAGCAAAATATTAATGACTTCCTCATCAATATCGGTCAATGGTGTATTCAAATCATGACCATAGTGTTTTAAAACAGCTTCGACGATTTGAAATGATGCACTATTTTTTGATTCTCCTAACGGAACTATTCCACCTTTCTTGATGGATTTTTTCGGATCCGGAATGATTTTTTTCAAATCAATCTCAGCGACTTCCCCTAAACCATTGCAATGTGGACAGGCTCCATAAGGCGAATTGAATGAAAACAAGTTGGGTTCCGCTTCAGGATAGGAAATGCCACTCGTTGGACACATTAAAAATCTGGAGAAATGGCGTACTTCTTTTTTGCCATGACGCATCACCATCAAACTTCCTTTGCCTTGTTTCATGGCAGTTTGGATCGTTTGTGAAATACGGACCTTGTCTTTTTTATCCACTTCCAATCGGTCGACCACCAATTCAATATCGTGTATTTTGTAGCGATCGAGTTTGTGTCCCTTGGCCAATTCAACCACCTCTCCATCAATGCGCGCACGAACGTAGCCTTGCTTCATGATGTGCTCAAAAAGCTCTCTGTAATGACCCTTGCGACCTTTGACTAGTGGAGCGAGCACGACTATTTTTTCACCATCATATTCCTTTAAAATCAATTGAAGAATTTGATCATCCGTATACCGCACCATCTTTTCATTGGTGACATACGAATATGCATCAGCAGCGCGCGCATAGAGTAATCGTAAGAAATCATATATCTCCGTGATAGTTCCCACCGTGGAACGTGGATTGCGGCTCACCGTTTTTTGTTCAATCGATATGACAGGTGAAAGTCCATTGATTTTATCCACATCCGGACGTTCCATTTCACCCAAAAACTGCCTAGCATAAGCGTTGAATGTCTCGATGTAACGACGCTGGCCTTCCGCATAAATGGTATCAAAGGCCAATGAAGATTTTCCTGAACCACTCAAGCCGGTGATGACAACGAGTTCATTTCGAGGGATGGTGACGTCAATATTCTTCAAATTGTGCTCTCTGGCACCGATTACTTCTATGATTTCTTCCTGATGCATACAGCCTCAAAGATGGTTTCAAAGTAGAATACAATCAAAGTGTTTTTTGTTCAATTAACGAACAAAGTGGAATGAACTGACATTCCTCATATTTAATAAGATAGGGTAACTTATATTCGTGCCCGATTAAAACCTTCAATAATGTATTATTCTTCGTACCTGCAGCTGGATAAGATCCTTGATGCCCAGGCGCTTGAAAGCGACAAACATGGCAAACATGCTCATGATGAAATGTTGTTTATCGTGATTCATCAAAGCTATGAACTCTGGTTCAAGCAAATTCTTTTCGAAGTGAAGTCGGTTCACGAGATGTTTTCTCGCCCCAATATCAACGACAATGCACCTGAACTCCAAGTGGCGGTGCGCAGAATGAATCGTGTCATCGAAATCCTCAAAGTATTGGTTCACAAGGTAGATATCCTTGAAACCATGACTCCGCTTGATTTTTTGGATTTCCGCGATATGCTTCGTCCCGCCTCAGGTTTTCAAAGTATGCAGTTCAAAGTTCTCGAAACAGTTCTTGGCCTCACCGTTGAAGAGCGACATGGAAAAGAATATTTTACTAGTCAATTGAAACCGGAAGATGCACAAAGCATTTATGATTTGGCCAAAGAAACGCCTTTGATCAAATTGGTCAATGATTGGTTGGAACGTATGCCCTATTTCACCCAACCTGAATTTTGGATGAATTGGGAAGGCGGCAAAGACTTTTGGTCTGTTTACAAAGACGCCTATGCCGAATCACTCGGAGAAGGAGAAAAGCAAAATGTGCGCATGTTTGAAGAATTGTTCTTGTCTGACCTGACCAATGAAGGCCGCAAGATTTCCGATAAGGCTCGCCGTGCCGCTTTGTTTATTATGCTTTATCGCGATTATCCTATTCTGCAAAACCCTTATCGCCTGCTCAATCAATTGCTCGAAGTGGATGAGTTAATTGCTACATGGCGTTGGCGTCATATGAATATGGTGCATCGCATGATTGGTGTTCGTGTGGGCACCGGCGGTAGTTCTGGAAAAGGCTATTTGCGCGAAGCCGCGTTAAAGCATTATATATTCAATGAATTTGCGGAATTGACAAGTTTCTTATTGGAGCGAAGTCGCTTACCGAAATTACATCCTTCATTAGAACAAAAATTGGGATACAATCTCTGATCGATAGAAAACAATGCTCTACTCGATCAATCCTTACAATCATACTACCATTGCGTTGTACGAAGAAGATTCGTCGACTGATGTAAACAATAAAATCGACCTTGCCTTTCATACAAGGTTCGAGCGCACTGCGATTTGGCCGATGATGCATCGCCTCGCCCATCAATTGAAAGAAAATCGCGAATCACTCGCAAAATTGATGACCGAGGAAATGGGAAAACCCATTACGCAAAGCCGCGCCGAAATCGATAAGTGCGTCTGGATGTGCGAATACTACGCCGACCATAGCGTAGCCATTCTAGCAGACAAAATCGTTACCACCGAAGGCAGATTTTCATTTGTACGTCGTGCGCCCTATGGTGTATGGCTGGCGATTATGCCATGGAATTTCCCCTTTTGGCAAGTACTTCGTTGCGCAGTTCCGGCTATTTGTGCAGGAAATAGAGTTTTATTAAAACACGCTTCGAATGTGACCGGGTGTGCATTGGCTATTGAAAATATTTTTAGAAAAGCCGGATTTATCGAAGGCATTTTTCAAATATTGAAAGTCAAATCATCCAATATCGGCGACGTACTTTCTCACCGAAATATTGCAGGCTTATCGTTAACCGGTAGCGATGCGGCAGGAAGACAAGCGGCAGCTAAAGCCGCAACTCATTTAAAACCACAAATTCTTGAACTAGGCGGAAGCAACGCTTTCATTGTGTGCAAAGATGCCGACTTGGACAAAGCTGTTGATCAAGCCATCATCGGTCGTTTTCAAAATAGCGGGCAAAGTTGCATTGCCGCGAAACGCATCTTAGTCGCTACTGAAGTCTATGACGAATTCATTGAGCGTTTTATTGGCCAAGTGAAAAAAATCGTTTATGGAAATCCGATGAGCGAATACACTTTTGTCGGACCATTGGCACAAGTGGAAAGTGTTGAGCGACTTCATCGTCAAGTGATCGATAGTGTGGAACAAGGAGCCATTGTCGCCATCGGCGGAAAACGGGTTGAAACCATGTATGAGCCTACTGTTTTGATAAATGTCTCTCCGGGCATGACGTGCATGCAGCAAGAGCTCTTTGGTCCTGTAGTGCCTGTGATGCGCGTCGACTCCATGAGTGAAGCAATATCTGTAAGCAACGGCACTGGTTTCGGTTTGGGTGTCAGTATTTTCACCGAAGACATGGACGCTGTGTTGAACTATATCGATGAATTTGACGAAGGAGCTGTTTTCATCAATAGCATCGTAAAGTCAGATCCACGACTACCTTTCGGTGGAATCAAAAACAGTGGCTATGGCCGCGAACTTTCCGCCGAAGGTCTCCTCGCCTTTACCCAAGCCAAAACAGTGTTTGGAGCATAGAGGCTCGGGGTTCGGGGTTCGGGGTTCAGAGTTCGGGGTTCGGAGTTC
>JBMOFW010000168.1:0-6198 GCA_049318685.1 Flavobacteriales bacterium | reverse complement strand
CCGCATAGCCGAGACTGAGAGCATCATCCGCAAAAAACCCTCCGCCAAAGGCAGGAGGGTTTTTATTATTATGGAATAACGATTAGTTACATCCCATGCTTCCGTAACCGGAAACAATGTTGAATTCTGGATCTGAATCTTCATCTTCTTCGAGGAAGTCGAGGAAGAGATCTTCAAGTGAAAGATACTCACCGTTGAATGTCATGGTTCCACCGCTTACGCTAACAGTTCCGCTAGTAGCGAAATACAAGCTAAAGTTTTGGAAGTCCATTACAAAAGAAGCCGCCATATCATTATAGTCGTCGCCACCTTCAGAGGCATCGAACCAATCAAATACTTCGTGACTTCCAGAGAGTTCTCCGTCAGTGATCACATAATAAGAAGCATAGCCTTCAAAGAATTCGAAAGGATCGAAATCCTCAGAATCCCAATCAGCTTCAGCCAAAGCCTCGAAGTCACCAGCGATTCCGAATACAGCACCATACTCGCTGAAACCGAAACCGGTGTCAAACAAGTCGCCATAACCATCACCATTAGCAATTTCTTCGAAAGAAAGACATACAGTGAGGTCCATGTTGAGGGCAGTACTACCTGCTACAACAGTTCCACCACCACCGTTTCCAGCAACACCGATACCGGTACCGAATACGATGTAGTCTTCTGAACCATCAGACCAAAGGATAACTCCGTTTTGGTCTGGGTCGTCAAAGGTGAATCCTTCGTCTGGATCAGAGAACGTGTAATCACGGCTACCGACGTTGAAATCGATAAAGCGATCATTGGCTTCATCATAGAAACGAAGGGTTGGCACGCGATGTACCATGTCGGCAACATCACGTTTCTGAGTTTCAGTAAGGGTTACTTTGCGAGATACAGCGATACCGTTGCCGGTCACTGGCTGATCTTTTTGACATGAGGTGAACAATACGACACCCGCTGTCAACGCTGAAGCTACAAGAACCTTGTAATTCATGGTTTGTTATTTTATTAAATGTTTAGTTCCAAAAGCGGTTCTCGGAAACGCAACATCTTAGTTAAACAACCAACCGAGACGGAGAGTAGCTTGATAGTTTGGACCCCAAGCGTTTGATTTCTCATTACCTACTGTAGAAGTAGTATCTTCGAAACCGTCAGGAGCGTTCTCGTAAGTTGTCTCGTTGTCTTTGTCTTTTGAAGAAGCGAAACCGAATCCAATTTCAGCACCAAGATAGATATTATCTGCGAAATAGAAGTCAGTACCAGCCAAAAGATTCAAACCGAAAGATGAAGTACCACCTTTTGTAGTAGTAGTTTGAACTTGTGGATCGCCATCTTCGTCGATATACTGCTCTTGGTCTTCAGTAGTTGTGCTAGTTGAAGTGAATGACAACTCAGCACCTACGTATGGAGACAAACGGTCAGTTCCTTCGAAGTGCTTCTCATAACCTGGACGGATAGAGAATGAGAATTCTTTGTCAGTGTCGAGGAGTTCCAACGCATCGATATCGTTGTCAGCCTCTTGCTGAACTGTTTCAGTAGATGAACCACCTACGAAGAAGCTCAAACGCAAAGCGCTAGCTTCAGTGTTAAACATACGGAAACGGAGACCTGAGATGCTCACGTTGCTACCACCAAGTGGTGAAAACTGAACTTCAAGGTTTTTTTCTCCACCTGTTTGCTTTTGAGCAAACAAACCTGTAGTGGCCAAAGCCAATGCAGCAAACAAAATTGTCTTTTTCATAAATGTTAATTTTTGGGTTATGATGATGCAATTTTTGGCTTTTTCTTGAATAAACAACTACGGTATTTTACGGGTTATTAACACCACTATTGTTAATTCATTGAAAAGCAGCTAAATGATTGAATATTTTAACACCGTCCGGACGGTAGTTTAGTTCAAATCTAAACATTTATCTGGTTTTTCACTCAATTTATCGAAGCCGACGACAAATTGAGCGGTCGTCGCCTGACAACTATCTTACCAAAAAAATGTGAATTACTCTACTGTTACACTTTTTGCCAAGTTTCGTGGTTGATCCACATTGCACCCGCGCATCACTGCAATATGATAAGCAAGGAGTTGCAATGGAACCACAGAAATAATCGGCACCAAACTATCATCCGACTTTGGAATCTCAATGACATGGTCTGCCAATTCTTTGACAGTCTTGTCACCCGATGTCACAATCGCTATGATCTTGCCCTTACGGGCTTTCACCTCCTGGATATTGCTCACTACTTTTTCATAAGAGCTACCCTGAGTTGCAATTACAAACACGGGCATTTCTTCGTCAATTAACGCGATTGGACCGTGTTTCATTTCGGCAGCGGGATACCCTTCTGCATGGATATAAGAAATTTCTTTCAGCTTCAATGCGCCTTCCAATGCTACGGGAAAACTATAGCCGCGGCCGAGATACAAGGCATTACGGCTATCCTTATATATATGAGCAATTTGTTCGACAATCGAATTCGTCTTGAGCACTTCTTCGACTTTGTCCGGTGTAGAATTCAATTCTGCCATTAATCGAGTCATACGCTCTTTTGACAACGTGCCGCGTACATCCGCCACTGCCAAGGCCAATTGATAGAGCACGGTTACCTGCGCAGTAAAGGCCTTTGTGGATGCTACTCCGATTTCAGGACCCGCGTGCGTATAGGCTCCGGTGTGCGTGGCGCGAGAAATAGTCGATCCTACAACGTTACAAACACCAAAGATGAACGCGCCTTTTTCTTTCGCCAATTCAATCGCTGCCAACGTATCTGCGGTCTCACCACTCTGAGAAATGGCAATAACAATGTCATTAGGTAAAATAACCGGATCGCGGTAGCGGAATTCACTGGCGTATTCTACTTCTACGGGAATGCGTGCAAAATCTTCAAATATGTATTCAGCAACCAATCCTGCGTGCCAACTGGTACCGCATGCGACAATCACAATACGTGGAGCTGCTGTCCATTTTTCTCGGTGTTCATAGACACCACTTATTTTTATCAATCCTTGTTGAAGGTTGATGCGTCCGCGGAAAGAATCGCGAATAGAGCGAGGCTGTTCATGAATCTCTTTCAACATAAACGAATCATAACCGCCCTTTTCAATGGCCTCCAATTTCAATTCGAGAGCCTGTATATAGGGTGTCTTCGATTGATTCTGAACCGTCACAATCTTTAACCCTTCAACGCGATCAATCAATGCAATTTCCTCATCTTCCAAATACACCACATTCTTGGTGTATTCGATGATCGGTGTAGCATCAGAAGCAATGTAGTACTCATCATCCGCGCCAACTCCGATCACCAAAGGACTCGATTTCTTGGCACAAATAAGTTGATCCGGATTTTCTTTATTCAAGATAACGATGGCATACGCTCCGACCACCTCACTCAGGGCAATGCGCACGGCTTCGAATAAGCCTAAGCCAGTAGTTTGGCGAACATCCTCGATAAAGTGAACCAACACTTCGGTATCGGTATCACTCAAGAATTTGTGCCCGCGGTTTTTGAGCTCTTCCTTTAGGGAGGCATAATTTTCAATAATTCCGTTGTGAATGAGCGCAAGACGGCCATCGCCTGACATGTGCGGATGGGCATTTACATCATTGGGCACACCGTGAGTTGCCCAACGCGTATGACCAATGCCAGCGCTACCTATGGAGCTTTTTCCCGAAACCAATGTCTCAAGATCAGCTACTTTGCCCTTGCATTTATAGTTCTGTATTTCGCCTTCATTCAGAAGTGCCACACCGGCACTGTCATAACCACGATATTCCAGTCTTTTCAGTCCTTTGATAAGTACGGGATACGCTTCACCTTTTCCAAGGTAGCCTACAATTCCACACATATACAGCTATTTTTTGTTGTTAAAGTGGTCCAAGTTAGTAAGAAAACGTCAATATCAAACGCATGTTCTCACTCGGAGTGCTTGGTGCGTAATTTGGACCGTGCAGAAGACATCTGTTGACCGAAACTCCGGCATTTCTACTAATCAGATACAAACCTTCACTCTCTATTTCTCCGTTGAGTAATTTCTGAAGGTAAAGACTGATATTGAACGTATAATAATCCAAGCTAAAATCGCCGTATCCATCGATAGTTCCCAATACCTGATCAGGTAGTAAATTGAAATCGCCGTCAGCATCCTCATAAACCAAAAACATATTGGCTTGAGCGGGATAACGATCGTCATCTTCAAATGGAATAATCAACTCTGCACGGTTGATGCTTTTGTTTTCAAATTGATTCAGGTCGTCGATATAGGGCATATCGATGCGGGTTTTCATGCTCCCGGCCGCCTGCACGTATGTGTTAACGTTGCCATCAACTGTTTGTGTTGTTGTCAATGATGATAGCGCCGTTCCGGTGCGGATATGGTCCACGTGAGAATAGTAGGCACATTCGCTGGTGATATTGAAATGATACTGGGTGGTGTCTTGCACGCCATCATCGTCATAGCGGTAGTAAACACTGAGTTTACTGTCTGAATCAACCAAGTCGAAATTTGCAACACAACCATCACCTGAGGACGTGGATACATTCAGGCCTTTGAAAAATGCAAGGAAAGCGTCGTTACTCGCTAATTGGTCTTCACTTGCATTAAACAACTTATATCCTAGTGACTCCTCCAGATGTACACGCAATTGAGGTATAACGGTATCTGACCCTACCACCACCACGTCTTCAGGACCGAAACGATAGCTGTCCCATCCAGATTTCACCAAATTATTGTTTTTAGTGGCATGTTTTGTATTGGTGTAATACGTACTGTCGAGCACCAAGTCTTCGCTGAGCTCATACACGAACAGTTGTTGACTGTTCAGTCGGCCATAATAATTCCCGGTATAAACAAGAGAAAGAACTACAGAGTCAATCACCGCATCGGCAGGAAATTCCGGACTGGTTGTAGACAAGCGAACCTGAGTAGAGAATGACGCAATCGTTTTGCCCAACACGGGATCGTTATAGCTTCCAAGCATGACTGAGGAAAGCTCATCTGTGCGGATAGAGTCTTCTTGAACCACAGTCGCCACCAATGTAGTGGTGTCCGATTGCAGTGTGCTCATGTCGTCCGTTCCGGGAAGGAGCGATTCTCCCAATTCATTCTCAGGGCGTTTACAAGATGTCGCCAAGAGCACGATGGCAAATAAGGAAAAAAGCCCCAATTGCTTGAGGCCTTTTATTGAAAAGCTATTGTAAGTCATATTAATCAACGAGCACGTCCTTTCCCGCATGAACAGCATCAAAGAATTCATCAATGGCAACCATTGGGTCATTTTCTGTGTGCGAGCGGAGCACAGGAACGTCATTTTGAAGAGCAAATTGCTCCAATTCTGCAGGTACGCTATCATGGCCGATAATAAAACCATCTGAGTGTTGGATCGCCGTTTTCACGAGATTTACGTGGGTTGGATCGTTCAGATGACTTATCTCAGACGCTTCAATGTTGTCAAAAGATACTTTTTTGGCAACAGTTTTATCCAAAGTGCCGGTAAAAGCATCGTCATAGGCAGAGAAAACGACCTTAGTATCAGCAAAATGCGGATCGCGGCTGTACAATTTTTTGACATATAAAGGCATCAAAGAAGTGAACCAACCGTGGCAATGGATGATGTCCGGAGCCCAACCAAGTTTTTTCACTGTTTCCAAAACGCCCTTCGTAAAGAAGATCATACGCATGTCATTGTCTTCGAAAAGCACGTCGTTTTCATCGTGAAGGGTGGATTTGCGATGAAAAAACTCTTCATTGTCAATGAAATACACTTGAAGTCGGATCTGAGGAATGCTAGCCACCTTGATAATCAGCGGATGGTCAGTGTCGTCTACAATCAAATTCATCCCTGAAAGTCGAATCACTTCATGCAATTGGTGTCGGCGCTCGTTGATTTTACCATATCGCGGCATAAAGATGCGGGTCTCTTTGCCTCGTTCGTGAACGGCTTGGGGTATCTGGCGACTGCTTCCAGCAGTTAAACTATCAGGTGAAAATGGGACGATTTCCTGAGATACAAATAGAACTCTTGTTTTGCTCATACGAGATATTAGAGGTTTCCAAAAAAAAATCGGTCTTGCAAAGGTATATAAAAATTCTTTTGATTAAATCCAAACAATTAGCTTTGGCGCCGCTACTTTTTTTACTTAAGACCTTGGCCACACAAATATTCTCCACTATTGAAGACCTAAAAATCTGCTTGTCAGTATTTAAGGAAAAAGAACAGTCGATCG
>JBMOFW010000167.1:0-6270 GCA_049318685.1 Flavobacteriales bacterium | reverse complement strand
CAATTGCCCAAAAATGCGGAAATTGCCACATAAACTGCATGGCAAAAAGCAATCCCGACTCCAAACCAAATGCATTGGAGGCAGCAACATACCCCAACATTGGCGGAATGGCTCCAGGAAACGCTCCAACGAATACGGCCATACTTGTGATTCGCTTCAGCGGGGTGTAAACAAAAACATAGGATAAAAAAGCAAATAACCCGAGTATACCACTGGCCGGATTAATCAACAACCACAAAATCAATACTCCAGAAATACCGGCAACAGAACTCAATACAATGCCTTCCATTCGAGACATACGCGACTGTGGAATGGGGCGATTTTGGGTGCGGACCATCAATTTGTCCCATTCTTTTTCCCAAACTTGATTCAATCCATTACTGCCACCGGTCAATAAAAACCCACCAAGACACAGCCAAAAAAGCGTGAAAGTTCCAGGTTGATACGGATGAGGTGTCCAAACAGAAATGTGATGGGGCTGTATGCCCATGAAATAACCCAATACCGCTGAAATTACCACCAAAAACGTCAAACGCATTTTGAACAACACAGCAATATCGCGAATCTTCGACATAAATGGGTATTTTCCTCAATCGGAATTTGAGGCCGCAAATGTAGTTAAGAATTAATAATCAATAACAGATTCCAACAAGCCTTCCATACCAATGGAAAAGAGTAAATAATGATCGTTCTGCCAAACGTTGCCGCTCTTTTCTATCCGCGCCAAATAGCCCATCGAGCAGGTCAGACCAGGAACAGATGGAATCTTACGAACCAGCTTCAATTCGTTGAATTGTAAAAGTGATCGATCGCCCTGCAACAACGTATTTCCTCTGGCTCTATATGGGTCAACATAAGATCTGAAGATATTGCCGCCAAGATTGTCGATTATCCCGTCTGCATCCACATCTTTATCTCTGCCGTAGGAGGATATAATGTATTTATTGGTGACAAAATAAAGGTCCGATAATTTGTACGAAATCAAATTGGACCATTCCCAAAAATTCGCCCCCAATGGATGCGCCAATGCCTGATCGTAATGTCCCCATGATTGCAACTCACTTCCATGCGAATAGGTGAAAGGGCGAACTGAATTCAACTCTGTTTGAATGCTTAATCCGGGAAGAAGATCAAAACAACGTACGCCTATTTGACCTCCAAATTTGTTGGCCCACCAGCCAGTTTTATGTCTTATTTCATCAAAGAGAAATTCATCCAATACGATCTGCATATACCAATGCAGTTTATCCAATGGACGATGCTTGAATCCTGCACCCAATATCACGTTATCAGCGCTACCTTGGGTGTATTCCAATGGTCGATAAAAAAGTAAAGGATTCAAATAATGGATATCCAAATTGCGGTTGTTCAAACTGTCCTTTGCTTGCCAAACAACCATTTCGAAAAAAGAAACCTGAAAACGATCAGTGGCATTCCAACTCAAGGCATGTGTGGCAAAATACTTCTTTTCGTCGCGAGCTACGCATTGTGCAAAAACACTTTGAAAACGAACACGCCACACATCCAAAACCATTTTTCCATATGGATAAGCCGGAGCATTATCGCTCAAGATCAACGACCTATATCCATCACCTAAAAAATGCTTTCCATTGCCCACCTCAAAATAAAAGTGATCTCCGGCCCGATACCCCAAATGCCCAGCAAATTGGTGGGCAAAGTAGTATCCAAAGTTTTCGTTCTTCTCGAGTTTACCTACACCAGGAAAAACACTTATCGAATCGGTGCGTCGATTCAAATAACTTGGCCCATAAAACTGGTTGAATGTATATGAAATCTCACCATCCCAGCGCTGATGATCTTTAATGCCAATAAGCGCGCCAACAGCAAGTGACCATAGTGCTTTGCCATTAGCACCCGCTCCAACACGCGCCGCCAATAACGGAGCTGCATCGACGATCAAACTGCGCGATACACTATCTCGCGGATCAAAATCAGACGCTTTCAGTAAGGGCACTTGGGGTTGAAAAACAGAATGGTATTTTGCGCCTTTGCTCTGATATCGCCACTCCAACGAATCCAACAAATCACGATGCCAGCCTCTTGAACTAATTTGTGCCTTAGACTGAAACGCCTGCAGACAGATAAAAATTGCTATGAGGGAGAAGGTGCGCATTTAGGCCGCAATAATAGGGATTTATTGAACGATTCATCTTGTTAGCACTGCCATTGTGAAAAAGACCTTTCCTTCTCAGCAACTTCATTGTAACTTAATTGTTTATTTTGTATCGTATGCAAAAACCTGTTATTGACCTGGAAGAAGAGAAAAGAGAAATCTTACGCCGATATCGCGGTTTACTCCGCGTTTGTCACCGGTCGCGCACGCGCGCTGAAAAAGCCCGCATCCGCAAGGCATTCGAATTGGCCACGGAGGCCCATAAAGACATGCGTCGCAAAAGCGGTGAGCCGTATATATACCATCCAATTGCTGTCGCGAAAATAGCCGCAGAAGAACTCGGCTTGGGTACGACTGCAATTGTATGCGCTCTTCTTCACGATACAGTGGAAGATACAGACATCACACTCGATGATATCGAAAACCTCTTTGGTAAAAAGGAGCGCACCATTATTGATGGTTTAACCAAGATTAGCGGTGTTTCCGATTACAGCAACACCTCGGACCAGGCGGAGAATTTCCGAAAAATGTTGCTCACGCTGAGCGATGACGTTCGTGTAATTTTGATCAAATTGGCCGATCGCCTGCATAATATGCGCACCCTCGATCACATGGCGCGTGAAAAGCAATTGAAAATCGCTAGCGAAACGCAATTTCTCTACGCACCCTTGGCTCACCGCCTTGGATTGTACAATATCAAAACCGAACTGGAAGACCTGGCACTCAAATTCAAGGAGCCTGAGACCTACGATGATATCGTAAATCGCCTGCAAAAAACACAGGCTGTTCGGACCCGCTTTATCAATGCATTCACATTGCCCATTCGTCGCTCACTTGACAAATCGGGTATCAAATATGAAATTAAAAGCCGCACCAAATCTGTCTTTTCGATTTGGAACAAGATTCATAAAAAAGGCGTTCCATTCGAAGAAATCTACGATGTATTCGCCATTCGTATTATTCTGGATTCAGACCCCAGCAGTGAAAAAGCGGATTGTTGGAGAGTCTATTCCATTGTGACCGATTTTTATCAACCAAGTCCTGAACGCCTGCGCGATTGGATCAGCCTTCCAAAATCCAGCGGGTATGAATCATTACATACGACAGTAATGTCGCCTACCGGCAAATGGGTGGAGGTCCAAATTCGTTCTGTGCGCATGGACGACCTTGCAGAACGCGGATACGCCGCACACTGGAAATACAAAGACTCGCCCGAAACTCCGGAGAGTAAAATGGACAAATGGTTGCAACAAGTCCGTGAAGTGCTAGAAAGTCCGTCTGATAACGCATTAGAATTTATTGACAATTTCAAACTTTCGCTTTTTTCCGAAGAAATCTATGTCTTCACTCCTGAGGGCGATTTGAAAACACTGCCTGTTGGCTCCACAACCCTTGATTTTGCGTTTCTCATTCACAGCCAGATTGGATATCATTGCATCGGTGCCAAAGTCAATTTCAAACTTGTACCACTCAGCCACAAACTTCGAAGCGGTGATCAGGTCGAAATTCTCACGTCTAAAAAACAACGCCCTAAAGAAGACTGGCTCAACCTAGTGGTTACCGCCAGTGCAAGGCAAAAGATAAAAACGGCACTCAAAGAAGAGAAAAAGCAAATTGCCGAAGAAGGAAAAGAAATGCTCAAACGCCGTTTCAACGGATTAAAAGTAGAATGGCTCAGTATCAACATAGATGAACTCGTAAGGCACTACGACACAGATACAGCGCTAGAACTCTATTTCAGGATTGCAAAAGGCTCTATCGATTTGAAAAAACTCAAAGGATTCTCCATTGAGTCCGGACGAATCAAATTTGAAAAAGAAGCACCAGTGCTCCCAAGCCAAGAGCAAAAAATCGTGACCACCGCTCCTGCCAAAGGCGAAACGGTACTTATCGGTGATGAAAAGCAGAAGATGGATTATTCATTGGCGGTGTGCTGCAATCCCATACCGGGAGATGAAGTTTTTGGGTTTATCACGGTGAGCGAGGGCATTAAAATTCACCGCACCAATTGCCCGAATGCGCAAGATTTAATGAGCAAATATGCCTATCGGGTTATCAAGGCGCGTTGGAGCAATAAAGAATTGGTGCAATTTGAAGTGGGGCTCAAATTCTCGGGAATCGACGATGTGGGTTTGGTACAAAAAATCACCAACATCATTTCTACAGACATGAACGTGAACATGAAAGCCATTTCGTTTGAGGCCAACAATGGGATTTTCCAAGGACGTGTCATCGTTTTGGTTCATGACACTAACCACTTGAGTACCCTCATTGATCAGCTAAAAGCGGTCGAAGGTGTATTGACTGTTGATCGAATTGAGAGTGAATTTGCGTGATTGATATAACTTTGTGCCATGAGCATGCAGGAACTACAGGAAAAAGTCAAAGGAATTTTTACCGCATATCTTGAGCAAAACAAGCACCGTAAGACACCTGAACGGTACGCGATTTTGCGCGAGATCTATGACTATCCAGGGCATTTCGACATTGAGACCCTGTATACCTCAATGAAAAACAAAAAATACCGTGTTTCGCGCGCCACGTTATACAATACCATTGATCTCCTTTTGGCGTGCAATCTCGTTCGCAAGCATCAATTCGGGCAAAATACTGCTCATTTCGAAAAGGCACATCAAAATCAACAGCATGACCATATCATACTCATGGATACAGGTGATGTACTCGAGTTTTGTGACCCCCGCATTCAGAATATCAAATCAACCCTTGAAGAAATTTTTGGTATTGAAATCATGCATCACAGCCTGAATTTTTATGGTAAAAAGAAAGTTCAGCCGAAGACAAAAAAATAGGTAGTACATTTGCGCTTTAGCAAATGAATAATGAACTCTAATAAAGTTGATATCCTCCTAGGTTTGCAATGGGGAGACGAAGGAAAAGGTAAAATTGTCGATGTAATTACCCCTTCATATGATATTGTTGCACGATTTCAAGGCGGACCAAACGCCGGTCACACACTCGAATTCAACGGCATAAAACACGTCCTTCACACGATTCCATCTGGTATTTTCCATAATCATGTTAAAAACGTGATTGGTAATGGCGTTGTGATCGATCCCATTGTTTTTGCAAAAGAAATCAACGCATTGAAAGAGCGCGGCGTGGATGTAAGCACTCGCCTCTTGGTGTCACGCAAAGCACACTTAATCGTGCCTACACATCGCATGCTTGACGCTGCTAGCGAAGCTGAAAAAGGGAAAAGCAAAATTGGTTCTACCCTCAAAGGTATTGGCCCAACCTATATGGATAAAACAGGACGAAACGGTTTGCGTATCGGTGACATCCTGGAACCTGAATTCCTCGATAAATACAACGCCCTCGTGTCCAAACACAAAGGCATACTGGCCAATTACAATTTTGAGTACGACATTACCGAACTTGAAAAAGAATGGATGAGTGGTGTTGAAGTGCTTCGTCAACTCGAAATTATCGATAGTGAGCACTATATCAACAACGCATTGAAATCAGGACAAAAAGTCTTGGCTGAGGGAGCTCAAGGCTCGTTACTCGACATCGACTTTGGAAGCTATCCCTTCGTGACTTCTTCGAATACTATCGCTGCGGGTGCATGCACTGGACTAGGCATTGCCCCATCAAAAATTGGTTCCGTTTATGGAATTTTCAAAGCTTATTGCACACGTGTAGGCAGTGGACCATTTCCTACTGAACTCGAAGACGAAACTGGCGAACAAATGCGTCAAATAGGCCGAGAATTTGGATCGACCACAGGTCGCCCTCGTCGATGCGGATGGCTCGACATTCCAGCCCTCAAATATGCCTGCATGATTAACGGAGTAACTGAATTGATCATGATGAAAACGGATGTACTTAGCGGATTTCAAACCCTTCAAGTCTGTACTCATTATATTTTGAATGGTGAAAAAATCGATTACATGCCGTATGATATTGACCCGTCAAAGGTCCAACCTTCTTACATCGAAATGAAAGGTTGGAATAGCGATCTAACCTCTATGCGCAACGAATCGGAGTTGCCTCAAGAATTGAAGGACTACATCGCATTTATTGAAGAACAATTAGAAATTCCGGTAACGTATGTGTCTGTGGGCCCTGACCGCACGCAAACGATTATCAAAGAAAGTGTTTCGGCATAATTTTGG
>JBMOFW010000166.1:0-6288 GCA_049318685.1 Flavobacteriales bacterium | reverse complement strand
ATGCAGCACATGGATTGAAGTGGGTGCAAGCGGACCAGAACTCAAAACCCTAGCTGCAGGCTTCAGCAATTATGGTAAAACAAGTGTAGACATTTTCTCACCTGGCGTAGACATCTACAGCACTGTTCCTGGCAACAAGTACAAGGAGAATAGCGGCACATCGATGGCCGCGCCCGTATTGGCCGGCGTTGCCGCCACCGTTTGGTCATACTACCCCAACCTCACGGCACAACAAGTGAAAGAAATCTTGTTGGAAAGCGGCGTAAACTATGGCAAGAAGAAAGTAGTGAAACCCGGAGAGAAAAAGAAGAAAGTAAAATTCAGCACCCTCAGCCGCACCGGTAAAGTGGTGAATCTCTACAACGCCCTCCAACTCGCCGCCACAAAATCCTAACCCTCACCGAAAAGGCTGAAGTGTGAAGTGTGAAGGCTGAAGTGTGAATTGTGAAGTTTCAATGATAATGAAAAGGGAAGAAAAAAACTATGTTTTTTTTCTTCCCTTTTTTAATTCACCCCTTCTCTGAAATGCTGAAGTGTGAAGTTTGAAGTACATCGGAGCGCCAGTGAATTACACACCTGCGAAGCAGGTTACATCGGAAGGTGAATAATTCATTTTATCTTTGGTCAAACCCAAAGCCTGCAGCTTGAAGCCAAAATAATATGAATTTCCAAATTACCTCACAAGAAGAATACAACGCGGCGTATAAACAAAGCGTTGACCAACCGGAAGAATTCTGGAACACCATTGCCAATCATTATCATTGGCGTAAACCATGGGACAAAACCCTTGAATGGAATTTTGAAGAGCCGAATGTAAAGTGGTTCATCAATGGTAAACTCAACATCACGGAAAACTGCCTCGACCGCCACTTGGAGCAACGCGGCAATAAAATCGCCTTGATCTGGGAACCCAATGATCCGAAAGAAACTTCACTCCGATTCACGTATCGCGAATTGCATTCGCATGTGAATCGCATGGCGAATATTTTGAAAAATCTCGGTGTGAAGAAAGGCGATCGCGTGTGCATCTATTTGCCCATGATTCCCGAATTGACATTTGCTGTATTGGCTTGCGCACGCATTGGTGCTATTCACTCCGTGATCTTTGCCGGGTTTAGCGCCAACTCAGTTGCCGATCGCATCAACGATAGCGAATGCACACACGTGATCACCTCCGACGGTCTCAACCGAGGCGCCAAGCAAATACCCGTTAAATCGGTGGTGGACGAAGCGCTTGAGCATTGTCCTTCTGTGCAAAAAGTACTTGTGGTGAATCGTCTCAATTGGCCCGTGAACATGCACACTGGTCGCGACCATTGGTACCACAATGAATTGATGCATACCACAGACCAATGTGCCGCAGAAGAAATGGACAGTGAAGACGAGCTCTTCATTCTCTACACCAGTGGAAGCACAGGAAAGCCCAAAGGTGTCGTGCACACGTGCGGAGGGTATATGGTATACGCCGGCTATTCCTTCGCCAATGTATTTCAATACAAAGAAAGTCACATCTATTGGTGCACCGCAGACATCGGTTGGATCACTGGTCATAGCTACATCATCTACGGTCCGCTTTTGCAAGGCGCCACCACGTTGATGTTTGAAGGCGTGCCCACCTATCCAGATCCGGGACGTTTCTGGCAAGTCGTGGATAAGCACAGCGTGAATATCTTCTATACTGCACCTACGGCTATTCGCTCGTTGATGGCGAGTGGTGTGGATCACGTATTGGCATATTCACTGCATTCGCTCAAAGTGCTTGGCTCTGTAGGCGAACCGATCAATGAAGAAGCATGGCTTTGGTACCACACACACGTGGGCAAAGGCCATTGTCCGGTGGTGGACACATGGTGGCAAACCGAAACCGGCGGCATCATGATTTCGGGATTGGCTGGAATCAGTGAATTGAAACCTGCACATGCTGGACTTCCATTGCCGGGCATTCAGCCCATCTTGGTGGATAGTGAAGGCAAAGAAATCGAAGGCAATGGCGTAGAAGGGTATCTCTGCATCAAATATCCATGGCCATCGATGATTCGCACTACCTATGGCGATCATGAGCGTTGCCGCATCAATTATTTCGCTACATACAAGAACTTATACTTCACCGGCGACGGAGCGCGTCGTGAAGAGAATGGCATGTTCCGCATCATCGGACGTGTGGATGATGTGATCAATGTAAGTGGTCACCGATTTGGAACAGCCGAAATTGAGAATGCCATAAATCAAAATAAAAAAGTGGTAGAAAGCGCCGTGGTTGGTTTCCCGCACGACATCAAGGGTCAGGGCATCTATGCCTATGTCATTTTGCATGATATGGAAAATGCCCACAACCATACCCGCGATGAAATTGTGGAAAGTGTTGTGGAACATATCGGTCGCATAGCCAAGCCCGACAAGATTCAGTTTGTGAGTGGTTTGCCGAAGACCCGCAGTGGAAAGATCATGCGCCGCATTTTGCGCAAAGTTGCAGAGGGCGAGATCAGTTCGCTGGGCGACACCACCACCCTACTCGATCCGCTAGTGGTAGATGAGATCATTGCGGGAAGAATCTGATTAGTGTGCTAGAGGGAGATCGGGAGATCGGGAGATCGGGAGATCAGTAGATCTGATGATCTATTGATCTATTGATCTCACGGTTGAAGATTACCAAAATTGAATAAAATTAATCGCTGTATTACTCATTCGATTCAATACCAAGCCTCCGACTCCTCCATGCTTCAAATTTTCTGGCATTGAACTCATTTCAGATTTTATTTTGCTAGAAAGCTCCCCTTACGTTGAACTCCGAACACCGAACACCGAACCCTGAACTCTGAACCCTGAACTCCGAACTCTGAACCTACAAACCAAGTCCTACACTCAAATAAACAGTCCGACCCTGACCGGGCAACAAACCGGGACCGGGATAACCACCGGCGCGGCGGGTGGCATAGCGCTCATCAAATACATTATTAGCACCTAGACTAATACGATACTCGTCCTTCGTAAAACTCACGCTCACATCGTGCAACTGATATCCATCAATTTTTCCGCTCTGCGCATTGGCCGATGATTCTTCTGTATTGTTGGCATCGGTATACACGGACGAAGTGCCGCTCCACTGCCAATTCAAACTTACATTTCGATACGAATAATTCAATCCCGCACGGTGAATCTGCTGCGGTGCGTACTCCACCCGATTGCCGGTGAAATCCAACGAGGCATTGCTCTCTGCTGCGGGATTATTCCACTCTATATACGTTGCATCAATGAATGCGGATGACACAAACATCTTCAACTTGCCGTATCGCCCCGTATTCAACCCTGCCATCAAAACATCACAATCGGCATACACCTCTACTCCTTTGGCTTCAGACGCGCCCACATTGCGCACATGTACCACGCCTCCATCGGTCACCCGACCAATGCGATCGTTGTACATCATATAAAACGCGGATACATCATAATTCAAAAAACTCCCCAACAAGCCGCGCACGCCGAAATCGGCATTGTATCCATTGGCATCTTTCAAATTTGGATCAATCACATCTGTCGTAGCCGATGGGGTCAGATCCGAAAACATCACCGGACGATAAGCGCGTGAATAATTCGCATAAACATTAAACCACGTTGCGCCCTTGTACTCCCCTCCTACTCCGTACAACAAAAATTGACGCCCACTCGATTGATCCACGTCAATGGTGCTTGCACCTGAGATAACTTGTCCGGCAGCGATATTGCTTACTTGCTCCCAACGAAGCCCCGGAGTAATGCGCCATTTGTCACCCAAACGAATCAGCACTTCCGAAAACACCGCCACGTTTTGTGTGGTGAATTCCAAATCACGACCCCATGTGGGATCTACCAAGGTCAAATCAAAATCATCGGCTGCCGTACCCTTACCGCGTTGTTTGCGATCGGTTTGTCCAGTGAACCAACGCGCTCCTGCCGTCAACGTATTTACATTTTCAGCTAACGTGAAGTCATGACGATAGCGCGCTTCAATTCCCCAATTGGTATAAGCATCGCGATCTACTGTCCGGTTGAAATGACTCGAATCTGCGGTGGTGATGGCGGAGGTAAATCCTACACTATTGCGTTCACTCAAGAGCCCAAACAATTTCACATCCAACACATCGCGATTTTGGAAACGTTTTTTTACACCGGAGGAAAACACATTCCACGGGGTGCCCATCCAATTGCGTTCGCGCGATGATTGACGCCAATTTTCTTCATACTGCGCGTCGGTCAATCCACCGGGTTGTTGACTCGAATAATCGTTGTGGGTATATTCTGCATGCCATTCAAGAGTGGATGTAATGCGCCATTGAAAATTGATATGGCCACCATAGGTTTGATAGGCGCTGTTTTCGCGCCATCCCGATGCTGTGCGGTGATGAATGTAGGAGAAATAAGAAAACTTACTGCTCGCTCCACCCATGCTGATAAAAGTATTGCTCAGTCCATACGAACCAATCGTCTGACGAATCTCGGGATGAAACAGGCCTTCTTTAGATCCTTTGCGCATCAAATAATTGACCATACCGCCAAACTGCGGACCATACGACAATGCCGAAGCACCGCGGATCACTTCAATACGATCCACCGCTTCTGTGGGGGGCGTGTAGTAGGCCTCCGGATAGCCCAACGGATCCGAAGCGATATCCACCCCATCTTGGCGCATATTAAATTCCCAACTGCGATTCGGACTTAATCCACGCGTGGCGATAGACGTCTGAATACCGCTGCCATCACTTTCCCAAACCATGATACCGGGAATACGGCTATACACTTGACGATTCATATTGACCGACAAATCAGCGCTGCCTTTCAATGGAAACAGGACTTCGTTTTTCTTGCCTGAAAAAATGGTCGCTCCTTCCACCTCACCCATTCGTCCTACATCTTGCGGAAAAACAGCAATGATCAATAGTTCTTTCAACGTCGAAGTAGTATCCAACTGCGCCACCCCAGGAAGCACCCATCCCAATGCACAAGCGAGCAAAACGAGCTTTTTCATAACCTTATTAAGAACTATTCTAATTTGCCGCAAAGAACCAAAAGACTGCTCGCCCGTGCAATACCACAAACAGGGTATAGAGAACAAGAACTCTGAACACGAACTCCGAACCCTGAACACCGAACCCTGAACTTCGAACTCTGAATTATATTTGCGGCATGAACAAGCAGCAAAAGATCGACGCATTCAATCCAAATTCAGCCGGATTGAAAGACAGCAATATTTTCGGACTTCCCTTCACACCAGAGGAAGCAGACATTGTATTGATTCCTGTGCCATGGGAAGTGACGGTGTCTTATGGAGCGGGCGCTTCAGAAGGTCCGTTGCATGTGATGGAAGCCAGTTTCCAAGTCGATCTTTTTCATCCGGAATTCCCGACGCTTTGGAAAAAAGGGATAGCCATGATCGATGTGCCTGAAGAAATGGCCATTAGAGGCGAAGACCTCAAAGAACAAGCGCAGGTCATTATCGAGATGTGGGAAGATGGTATTGATGTAGAAAACAATGCCGAGGCGCAGGCCATTCAAAAGAAGATCAATGCCGCTTGTGAAGACATGAATACATGGGTAGAACAACAGACTACCTATTGGATGAATCAAGGAAAAATGGTTGGGCTGCTCGGTGGCGACCATTCCACTCCGCTTGGTTATTTGCGTGCATTGGCTAAAAAACACAACGACTTCGGTATTCTTCATATTGACGCACACATGGATTTGCGTATCGCTTATGAAGGCTTTACTTATTCTCATGCGTCCATCATGTACAACGCTTTGCAGATTCCACAGATCAGCCGCTTGGTACAAGTGGGCATTCGCGATTTCTGCGAGCAAGAAAACGATGTAGCCACTACCCAAGCCGGTCGCGTATTCGTGCATACGAGTGCCAACATTCGCCGCCGCCAATTTGAAGGCGCTACATGGAAAGACATTTGCGATAGTGTGATCGAACAACTCCCACAAAAAGTCTATATCTCTTTCGACATCGACGGTCTCGATCCAACACTTTGTCCCAACACCGGAACTCCCGTGCCGGGCGGACTATGGTTTGAAGAAGCAACCTATATGCTCAGCAAACTCAAAGAATCAGGTCGCGAAATCATCGGTTTCGATCTCGTAGAAGTCTCCCCCGGCGAAGACGACTGGAACGGCAATGTCGGTGCACGCATGCTCTTTCATTTGGCAGGAGTCAGCGCCGCAAAATAACCGCACCACCCTTCGACTTTGGTCATTGCGCTGTGCGACGAAGGCACTCCAAAACCGCACCACCCTTCGACAGGCTCAGGGACC
>JBMOFW010000165.1:0-6302 GCA_049318685.1 Flavobacteriales bacterium | reverse complement strand
GTGGTGGTCATGGAGATTTGGGCCATTGCCGAGGCCACAAGCATCACCGATAGGGCTGCGAGTATAATTCGTTTCATCAACACAGTATTTTTGAAGGTAATTCGATAGATACAAAGGTACCGACGACGAATACGCTAAGGCGTTGATTTCGAATTTAAAGGGAAGAATTAACCCTCTCGTGTTTTCCTACTAACACACGGGTAACACAACTATTGAGTATGGGACAAATTATCCGCGAATGGCGGCAATTCCGGGAAGGGTAATGCCTTCCAAGCTTTCTAACATAGCGCCACCACCGGTGCTCACGTAACTCACTTTTTCAGCCAATCCAAATTGATTGATAGCGGCTACACTGTCGCCTCCACCTACCAGTGTGAAAGCACCTTGTTCGGTCGCCTTAACCAACGCATTCGCTACGGCAATCGTGCCTGCGGCGAAATTGCTCATTTCAAACACACCCATTGGACCATTCCACAAAATGATTTTCGACTTCATGATCACTTCAGAGAAATCGGCTTGCGATTTTTTAGCAATATCTAAACCCATCCACCCTTGCGGAATACCGCGACTTTCTGAGGTGGTTATTTGCGCATCGTTAGCAAACTTATCGGCGATCACACTGTCTTCAGGCAAGTGAATTTTTACCCCACGCGCTTCCGCTTTTTGCAATAAGTCTTTGGCTACATCGAGCTTGTCATCTTCCACCAAAGAGCCGCCGACTACGCCGCCCATGGCTTTGAAGAACGTATACGCCATGCCCCCACCAATGATGAGGTGATCTACTTTTCCCAACAAGTTTTCGATAATGGCAATTTTGCTCGAAACCTTAGAACCACCGATGATAGCGGTCACCGGCTTTTCTGTAGCATGCAATACTTTTTCAATATTTGATACTTCGTCTTCCATCAAATAACCGAACAAACGATCGGTTGGGAAAAAACGAGCGATGATGGCCGTAGAAGCATGCGCGCGGTGCGCTGTTCCGAAAGCATCGTTGATATATACATCACCGAGCTCGGCGATTTGTCCGGCGAAAAATTCATCGCCTCCTTCTTCTTCTTTGTAAAAACGCAAATTTTCCAACAAGGCCACTTCACCATTGTTCATGGCGTTGATCACGGCTTTCGCTTTATCCCCAATGCAATCTTCGGCAAAGGCCACTGGGGCGCCTAGTACTTCAGATACACGATTCAGTATATGCTTGAGCGAATACTTTGCTTCAGGGCCCCCTTTTGGGCGACCAAGGTGCGACATCAACACAGCACGTCCACCATCCGCCATGACTTTCTGAATCGTTTTCGCTGCTGCACGAATGCGGGTATCGTCAGTGACTTCGAATTGATCATTGAGCGGGACATTGAAGTCGACGCGAATCAAAACTGTTTTTCCGTTGAAGTTGCGTTGGTCGATTTGATACATGGTTTGATAGTATGCTAGTGTGATAGTATGCTAGAGTGCTAGAGTTAGTGTGCTAGAGTGATTATTGGTTGAAGAGGAGGTTGCGGATGCTGGTGCGTTCGGAAATCATGTGATGCAAATCCTTAATTTGTACACGAATTTGTTCCATCGTGTCGCGGTCGCGGACGGTCACCGAATGATCTTGCAATGTGTCGTAATCGACCGTGATGCAGAATGGTGTTCCGATAGCGTCTTGGCGGCGGTAGCGGCGTCCCACGGCGTCTTTGTCGTCGTATTGCAAATTGAAATCGAATTTCAATGACTCCACAATTTTTTGAGCCATTTCTGGCAATCCATCTTTTTTCACCAAAGGCAAAATGGCCACTTTCACAGGCGCAAGTACCGGATGTATTTTCAATACCACGCGCTCACTGCCGTCTTCCAATTTTTCTTCTTCATACGCTGTGCTCAATGTGGCCAAAAACATACGGTCGAGACCGATGGATGTTTCGATGACATAGGGCACATAACTTTCGTTGGTTTCCGGATCAAAGTAGCGGAGTTTTTTGCCGCTGAATTTTTCGTGCGAACTCAAATCGAAATCAGTGCGGCTGTGAATGCCTTCGAGTTCTTTAAAGCCCATCGGGAAATTGAATTCGATGTCACAAGCCGCATTGGCGTAGTGAGCGAGCTTCAAGTGATCGTGGAATTTATAATTCGATTCACCCAGACCCAATGCTTTATGCCATTTGATACGGGTGTCTTTCCAGTAGTTGTACCACTCAAGTTCGGTGCCCGGTTTGACAAAGAATTGCATTTCCATTTGCTCAAATTCACGCATACGGAAAATGAATTGACGAGCGATGATTTCGTTGCGGAAGGCTTTACCAATTTGGGCAATACCAAACGGGATTTTCATGCGACCACTCTTCTGCACGTTGAGGTAGTTGACGAAAATACCTTGTGCTGTTTCCGGACGGAGGTAGATAATGCCTGCATCGCCAGATACGGCGCCCATTTCGGTTTTGAACATCAAGTTGAATTGACGCACCTCGGTCCAGTTGCGGCTTCCGCTTTCCGGGCAGGCGATTTCACATTCTTCAATCAGTGCTTTCAAGCCCTCAAGGTCGTTGTTTTCCAACGCGGCCTTCATCTTTCCTTCTACTGCATCGATCTTTTCTTGATTGCGCAACACATTCGGGTTTGTCGCACGGAATTGTGTTTCATCGAAAGCGTCGCCGAATTTGGCTTTGGCCTTTTCGATGTCTTTATCAATTTTTGCATCGATTTTCTTGATAAAATCTTCAAGTAAAACGTCTGCGCGGTAGCGTTTTTTCGAGTCTTTGTTGTCGATCAATGGATCGTTGAAGGCATCTACGTGACCACTGGCTTTCCAGGTGGTAGGATGCATGAAAATAGCCGCATCAATACCCACGATGTTTTGATGCATACGGGTCATGGCGGTCCACCAATAGTTTTTGATATTGTTCTTCAATTCTGCACCATATTGACCGTAGTCGTAAGTCGCAGAAAGTCCGTCGTAGATTTCGCTGGAAGGGAATACGAATCCATATTCCTTCGCGTGTGCGATTACTTTTTTGAGTTTATCGTCGCTGTTTTGCATGAGGGTGCAAATATAGGTTGAAAGGTTGGAAAGTGTAGAGGTTGATCATCTGTGGAATTGAACGTTTATTTCTGAGATATGTATAAGGTCGTGCTTACCTTTAGCCAAAGATTTTTTATGAAAAAATTTTACTTTCCTCTTCTACTCTTGTTCTTTTTCTGGAATCAGGGATTTTCCCAATGCACCGATTGGGAATGGTTGAACCCGTATCCGCAATCCAATGATTTGGAGGATGTGAAATGGGTGAGTGAATCGAAAGCCTTTGCGATCGGTGATCGCGGTGTGTTGGTGCGAACGTTAGACGCGGGCGCGACCTGGGAGGTGATGCCTCAATTGATTTCATACAATTATCAAACGCTGTATTTCAGTTCGCCGATGATTGGCTATGCAGCGGGTGTAATCAACAACGCTGGAATTATTATCAAAACCATCGATGGAGGGGACACGTGGTTTCAACTGGATATAGGCGTGGGTGTGCCCAATACGATTGGGTCGCTGTGGTTTGTCAATGACAACTTAGGTTACGCCGGATCGTTCGGGAAGATTTTGAAAACGACGAACGGTGGTGTTACCTGGACAGTCAAGACGATCAACATTTCATATACTTTTCAAAGTCTTTATTTCTTTGATGAACTCAACGGATTTGCTCAAGGCGGGTCGTACATCTATCGCACGGTGGATGGTGGACTCACTTGGACCCAAGTACTTAGCGCAAGCACCTTGTTGAACGACATTTCATTTGCCGATGTCAATGTGGGTTTTGCTGGATTTAGCAGCAGCGGCTATTACTATAAAACGGTGAATGGTGGCGCCACGTGGACGCAAGTGGCGAGCGGGTTTGGAAGTACAGTGCGGACGGTCTATTTCGCGAATGCATTGGTGGGGTATATGGCAACAACCGCCGAGCGTATCTACCAAACTACAGACGGAGGGACTACTTGGACGCAGGTCTATTTGGACGTTTCGCAAGATGTGAATGCCTTTCATAGCTGGGGCGACAACCACGTGTTGGCTGTGGGTAATTTTGGTCGAATGGTGATTTCTTCCACCGGCGGGGGCAATGGATCGTGGACCATGATCAATCAAGTCACGCCATTGTCGCCAAATGCGATGCACATGATTGATGAAAACACGGGTTTCTTTGCGAGTTATGGAACCATTTCGAAGACGACAGATGGAGGTGAGTCATTTGTTCACACGACAATACCCACATCACAACAACCATTTGCTATGAGTTTTCCGAGTCCGGATAGCGGATTCGTTGTGGGTGCAAATGGTCTTCGTTATCGCACTATAAATGGCGGTAACACGTGGATCAATCAAAGTGTTTCCAACACAACAAGTCTTTATTTTGATGTGTTTTTTCGCGATCATCTCAATGGTTATTACTGTGGATCGAATGGGTTGCTCATGAAAACGATTGATGGGGGATTGAATTGGAATTCCCTTGGTTCAGATCAGACGCAGACCTTGCGTGGTGTGTGGTTTTTGAATGCGGATACGGGATATGTATGTGGAGCATCGGGAACGCTTTTGCGCACAGTGAATGGTGGAGACACGTGGACCTCTGTGAACCCAGGAACAACAGCGTATCTCTTGAGCTTGTATTTCTACAATGATCAATTGGGCTTTTGCGTAGGGGAGAGTGGCACGCTTTTGCGCACGGCGAATGGCGGTGAAACTTGGACAAGTGCGTCTGCAGGTTGGGGAGATGATATCACCGAAGTGAAAATGTTGGATGAAAACGTAGGCTATTTCTCGACTTCAGATTTTAACGGGGCGATTTATCGAACATGGAACGGGGGCTTAAATTGGTCGTACTACGCTATTATGAATAATCAAACCATTGAGGAATTTGATATCGTTGATGCCAACACCATTGTGGCCATCGGTACGGGGGCTGGTGTGTGGAAAATTCATCCGAAAATACCTACCCCCTTGGTTCCGGATAATGTGAACGTTTGTTCGGGGGGCACTGTGGATGGCATGTCTCCGGATCCGGCGTATACGACCCGATGGGTTACCTCTGCGTTTGCGGGTTCTTGGATTCAAGACGGCCCTGCATTTGACGTGAGTTTATTGCCCCCCTCCGGCGATGTATGGGTGATGTACTTGGATTCTTTGGAATGTCAGAGCATTCCAAAAAAGGTGCATATCACCGTGAGTGATGTGAGCGCGCCACCAGTGATTGAGGCTACGATCACAGCGATTTGCCCAGGTGAAAGCACGGTGATTCAGACCAGCGACGGAGGTGACGTATTGTGGAGCAATGGTGAGGTGGGTAGCAGCATTGTGGTGAATGAGGGGGGTTCTTATTCTGCCCAAATTAACGAAGGCAGTTGCATCAGTGATTGGTCGAGTCCTATTGACATTGTAGTGCATCCGCTGCCGGATACACCGGTGATTCTGGTGCCTGACTATGATCCTTGTGCTCCGGGGGAAATTATTTTGTCTACGGAGACGACATACCAAGCAGCATGGCTCGATGATCTAGGTGAAACGCTGGTGACTAATGTCAATGAGTTTACTATTGAAAACCCCTCAACCGAACAAACATTCGGTTTGCAGTATACCAATGAATTCGGTTGTGTTGGCGAAGCCGTATATACGACAATTGAAACATTTGAGGTGCCTATTCCACCAGTCATTTCATCGGATGATATTGCGTTTTGTCCGGGCTTTAGTTCGGTGATTTACACAATAGATAATAGTGAAGTGCTTTGGAGTAATGGGGTTACGGCTGCATCAATAGAAGTGAGCACTGAAGCGGCTTTCACGGCCATTGCAGTGAGTGCAGATGGATGTCAAAGCGAAGTGTCAAATACAGTGAATATCTATCTCTACGATGCCGCGGTTTATCCAGAAGTGGTCATCGGAGAATTTGATGTTTGTGGTGACGCTGTGGATATTGCGGTAACCAATACCAACTATCTGTATTGGTATAATGCAGATATGCAGCAAATTTCTGTGGATGATGCTGATTTCACTACGTTGTTTGGCAATACTGATTTGACGTACTATGTACAGGCTGTGAGTGATTTTGATTGTTTGAGTGGGCTCGTCGAAATCAATATAGATTTTGCCGAAACGCCCGCTGCTCCTATGATTGATGCGGTATTGACAGATTTATGTGAAGGTCAATCCACAGTGGTTTCTAGTGCAGATGGTAGTGAAGTTTTATGGAGTACTGGTGAGTTTGCGAGTTCTATTGTTGTCGACGAAACGATTCAAATTACCGCCACCTATAACGGCGGTGTTTGTGAAAGCGATCCGGCCATTC
>JBMOFW010000164.1:0-6360 GCA_049318685.1 Flavobacteriales bacterium | reverse complement strand
AGCACTGACGAGCCGTAAGGCGAGGCAGTGCGAAGTCGAAGGGCGGTCCCTGAGCTTGTCGAAGGGTGGTCCCTGAGCTTGTCGAGGGGTAGTGAGGTGAAGGAGCCTTCACACCTCAGCCTTCAAACTTCAAACTTCAGCGCAGCGCGTCCGCTATCGCTCCTTCCTTCAGCGCGTAGGACGAATGATACATGCGCTCGAATTGGCCGATTTCGAGAATGTATTTGATCATATAACTCGCAAGGGGCATGTACTCGGCGCGGACGGAGGGAATGGCTTTGTGTTTCAAACGTTCGGCCAAAGTGGATCCCATGAGCCATTGATGAATGGTAGGAAATGCGGACATCGCGATTTCATTGCACAATTCATAATGCGATCCTTCTAAGCGGCCGCCTTGATGCAAATACATGGCGTACACGGTATCGAATGAGCCGGATGAACCGACCAATTGTTTGCAAGGGAATTGCTCCAATGCGGCTTTCAATTCGGTGAGTTCGAGCTCGAGAATGCGGCGAAGTTTGTTGATATCATCATGCTTGATGCGGTCTGCCGGTTCTACTCGTTCGTGCAGACGGCTCACACCCAACAAATAACTTTTCTTCCAGAAAATCTCGGTTTGATTGGCGATGATAAATTCAGTGCTACCGCCGCCAATGTCCATAATGAGTGAAGGTTCCGTGCCGAGGTCGATGGTTTGACGAATACCGCTCCAAATGAGTTCGGCTTCGCGGTTGCCATCAATCACGGCAATTTCGATGCCGGTCACTTCTTTCACCGTTTTAACGAAATCCGGTCCGTTCTTGGCCTCGCGTATGGCTGAGGTGGCAAAAGCGAATACTTTTTCACACTCAAAATTCTTCAAATTGTTGGCGTGGCACGTCATCGCATCGAGCCCACGCAAGAAGCGTGAGGGCACGATGGTTTTGCTATCAAATCCGCCTGCACCAAGCTTTACAGGAAGTTTATTTTCAAAAACAACTTTCCAATTTTTCTCTTCATCGACTTCTGCGATGAGGATATTGAACGTATTCGTCCCACAATCAATGATACCCACTTTCATAACGCTAATATCCGATTTATCCTTTATAACGAATCCACTTCCACAATTCTTTGTAGCTGGCTTTTTTACCATACATCAAAATGCCCACACGATAGATGCGGCCCGCGAGCCACACTGTGCCGATAAATGTGGCGATGAGCAAAACCACCGATATGATCAATTGCCAGATGTTGCCAACATTCCATCCCATGGCCGTTTTCACCATCATCACCACCGGTGAGGTCAATGGGAAAATACCGAAGATCACACCAGCGTTGCCTTCCGGATTTTGCCATAAAAATTCAGAAACAATAAATCCAAACACCAACGGCACGGTAACGATCGGCATGAATTGTTGGGTGTCTGCATCTTGATCGACAGCCGCACCAATCGCGGCAAAGAGCGATGCATACAACAAGAAGCCACCGATGAAATAAAAGATGAACGCGAAGATCAGTTGGAACCAAGGCACATCGAGCAAGAACTTGAGTTCTGGACTATTCGCCAAAACACTGCCCATGCCGCCCACTTGCGGTGTTGCAGCCATTTCGCCATTGAGTGTCCCGGGCATTTCCATAGATGAGCCCAGCACCACCATCACGACGGTATAGGCCACACCACTGAAGATGATCCACAAGATGAACTGCGTCAAGCCCACGAGGCCGATGCCAATCACTTTACCCATCATGAGTTCGAAAGGCTTCACCGAAGAAACAATCACTTCAATAATGCGATTGGTTTTTTCTTCAATGACACCGCGCATCACTTGTACGCCATAGATGAAAATAAACATGTAAATGATCACCGCGAAAGCAAAGCCAATGCCTGCGCGGATGCGGAGTTCATTGCCTTCTTCTTCCCCATCGATGCTTTGCATATTGAGGCTCACCGGTTGTTTGATGCTTTGGTAAGTTTCCCATTTCATACCAAACTTTTTCACGCGCCATTGCTCCAGTGCAGTTTCCAAATCTTCTTGCACATTTTCTTGCACATTCATGCTCGGCAATTTCTTGTAGCGCGAGGCACAGGTACCATCCGCGTATGAAATCGAATCGAGTTTGATCATGATGGAATAATAGCCATCGATGAATTCCTGATCCGAAATGTCTTTCGTGGTGAATTCATAAAAAACATTCTCCGAATCCTTGAATCGCGGGCGATCCAACTGATTCACCGTGTAATCAGCCACCTCTTGAGTGATCAATTCTCCCGCGGGATCGACGATCAAAATGGTGTGCTTGGTATTGTCGCTGAGGGCGAGAAAAATCGCACCCACCATGATGGCGGTGAACAACAACGGGCCGAGAAACGTCATGATGATGAACGATTTCTTCTTGACGCGAACAAGGTATTCGCGTTTTATTATGAGGGCAATTTTGTTCATGATTGCTGAGCGTTAAAGTTGTTGACAGCTTCGATGAAAATCTGGTTCATGTCCGGAATGATTTCATTGACCGAAATGATCTCTAAATCCGGTAAAATGGCACGAAGGAGATCATTGAGTGTGCGGCCTTCCGGAATGCGGATCTTGGCCACGGCATGTTCTTCTTCTTTTTCATTTGAAATCAGTTCGAAGTTGGCCCAAAGTCCGATGCCCAAGTCCATGGCCAACCCTTTGTAGCGCACTTCGTAGGTGCGGCTTCTGAAGTGGTTTTTCACCTCTTTCACCGGACCACCAAGAATTACCTTCGAGCGGTTGATCAATATAATTTCATCACAAAGTTCTTCTACACTGCCCATATCATGGGTAGAAAGAATAATCGTGCAGCCTTCCGCCTTGAGTCGAAGCATTTCATTGCGAATCAATTCCGCATTGATCGGATCGAAGCCAGAAAACGGTTCGTCGAGAATAAGCAATTTGGGAGAATGCAAAACGGTCGTGATAAATTGCACCTTTTGCGCCATCCCTTTTGAGAGGTCTTCAATTTTTTTATCCCACCAATGGTGAATATCAAATTTCACGAACCAATCCATGAGGCGCTTCTTGGCCTCGGCACTACTAAGTCCTTTGAGTTGAGCGAGGTACATACATTGTTCGCCCACTTTCATTTTTTTATACAAACCGCGTTCTTCCGGCAAATAGCCGATGAATTCGCGGTGATGCGGTTGGAGTGGCTCTCCTTCAAAGAATACCTGACCTTTATCTGGACCCGTGATTTGATTGATGATGCGGATCAAGCTCGTTTTTCCGGCGCCATTAGGGCCAAGTAGCCCGAAAACAGTCCCTTTTTTCACCGAGATCGATACATCATCCAGTGCCACGTGTTGTGCGTAGAACTTGGAAATATTTTTAGCCTCTAAAGCGTACATAACGTGAGATTTTCGAAGCAAAAAAAAGCCAAAAAAGACTACCCCATCCGACAAAGTGCTAACAAGGTAATAATTTGTTCAAACGGCAATCGGCAATTACAAGTGGAAAACCGTATAAAGTTGTTACCTTCGCCGCTTAATTAAGTTAACTATTCTATGGAAATTGCGGTTGTTGGAACAGGCTATGTGGGGCTTGTGACCGGTACATGCTTTGCCGAAACAGGCAATACTGTGACTTGTGTAGACATTGATGCATCCAAGGTAGAGCGCATGCGCAATGGAGAGGTTCCAATTTACGAACCCATGCTCGATGTTTTGTTCGAAAGAAATCAACGTGAAGGTCGTCTCCATTTCACCACAGACCTTGCTTCTGCAGTAGAAAAAGCCAAGATTATATTTCTCGCCTTGCCAACGCCTCCGGGTGAAGATGGCAGTGCCGACTTGAGCTATATCCTTCGTGTGGCCGAGCAATTGGGCCCTTTGATGAAAGAATACAAAGTTATTGTCGATAAAAGTACCGTGCCCGTTGGTACGTGTGAATTGGTAAAGGAAGCGGTAGCCAAGAATGCCAAAGAGCAATACGACGTGGTCTCCAATCCTGAGTTTTTGCGCGAAGGATTTGCGGTAGAAGATTTTTTGAAGCCCGATCGTGTGGTGGTAGGTACAACAAGTGCGCGCGCCAAAGAGATGATGGAAGAATTGTACAAGCCGTTTATCCGTCAAGGCAATCCCCTAATTTTCATGGACGAACGCAGCGCAGAGTTGACAAAATATGCAGCGAATGCGTTCTTGGCGACCAAGATTTCATTCATGAATGAAATTGCGAATTTCTGCGAACAAGTCGGGGCAGATGTGGATATGGTGCGATTGGGCATTGGCTCAGATACCCGCATCGGCAAGCGTTTCCTCTTCCCTGGTATCGGATATGGCGGAAGTTGTTTTCCGAAAGACGTGCAAGCGTTATCGAAGAGCGGAGCAGATGCCGGCTACGAATTCAAGATTTTGAAAAGCGTGATGAAGGTCAATGAGCGTCAAAAGACCGCATTGCTTCGCCCGATTCTCGAATTCTTCAACAACTCATTGACCAATAAAAAAATTGCGATTTGGGGCTTGGCTTTCAAACCCGATACCGATGATATTCGTGAGGCTCCAGCCTTGTACATGATCGAACACTTGCTTGAAGCCGGTGCCAAGATCAGTGCTTACGATCCGGAAGCTATGGAGAATGTGAAGCGTCAGAAGAATTATGCGATTGAATACGCGAAAGACCAATATGCTGCTTTGCAAGATGCGGATGCCTTATTGATCTGTACCGAATGGAGCGTTTTCCGCAATCCTGATTTTGATAAAGTAAGCGGACTTTTGAAATCAAAAACCATTTTTGACGGCCGAAATCTATATGATCTCGACAAAATGATCAAACTCGGTTATTTCTACAAGAGTATCGGTCGCAATACCGTGCAAGCTCATTCATAACTACCTATGAAAAAAGTGCTCATCACCGGCGCCGCCGGATTTCTTGGTTCTCACTTGTGTGATCGCTTCATCAATGATGGCTTTCATGTCATCGCGATGGACAATTTGATTACCGGAGACCTCAAAAACATCGAACACTTGTTTCCGCACGAGCGGTTTGAATTTCATCATCACGATGTATCGAAATTCATTCACGTTCCCGGCAAACTCGATTATATCTTACACTTCGCTTCCCCGGCGAGTCCGATCGATTATTTGAAAATCCCGATTCAAACCTTGAAAGTGGGTTCGTTGGGCATTCACAATTGTTTGGGATTGGCGAAAGAAAAAAATGCACGCTTGCTCATTGCTTCCACCAGTGAAGTATATGGTGATCCTTCGGTGCATCCTCAGACAGAAAGCTATTGGGGCAACGTGAATCCAGTTGGTCCACGCGGTGTATACGATGAAGCCAAACGTTTCCAAGAAGCGATAACGATGGCCTACCATACCTTCCATGGATTGGAGACGCGTATCGTGCGCATTTTCAATACCTATGGTCCGCGTATGCGCCTGAATGATGGTCGTGTATTGCCTGCTTTTATTGGTCAAGCGCTGCGCGGCGAAGACCTCACCATCTTTGGTGATGGTAGTCAAACGCGTTCATTCTGCTATGTCGATGATTTGGTAGAAGGCATCGTGCGCTTGTTGAATAGCGACTATGCGAGCCCTGTAAACATTGGCAATCCCGATGAAATTACCATTAAAGATTTTGCTGAAGAAATCATCAAGCTCACAGGCACCAATCAAAAAGTGGTTTACCGCGATTTGCCTACCGATGATCCGAAGCAGCGTCAGCCGGATATTACCTTAGCGCGTCAACTTCTGGGCTGGGAGCCGAAAGTCGCTCGTGCAGAAGGATTGAAAATTACGTACGATTATTTCAAATCACTTTCAACCGATGATTTGAATAAAATCGAACATAAAGATTTCACCAATTATATCAGTAAATAAGTATGACGGTTTTGGGATATACAGCACATCCAACAGCCGTGATCGATGAAGGCTGCACTATTGGTGCAGGCACCAAGATTTGGCATTTCTCCCACATCATGCCCAACTGCGTGATAGGAGAGCAATGCAATATTGGTCAAAACGTGGTGATTTCACCAGAAGTGGTATTGGGAAGAAATGTAAAGATTCAAAACAATGTGAGTCTTTACACCGGCGTGATTTGTGGCGATGATGTATTTCTTGGTCCCTCATGTGTTTTTACCAATGTGATCAATCCACGCAGTGCGGTAAATCGCAGAGGCTTGTATGAAAAAACCCATATTGGCAATGGAGCAAGTATTGGGGCGAATGCGACGATTGTGTGCGGTAATCCGATTGGTGAATATGCATTCATCGGTGCAGGCACTGTAGTGACCAAAGAAGTGAAACCCTTTGCGCTTGTAGTGGGCAATCCGGCGCGTCAAATTGGATGGATGTCCAAGTATGGCCATCGTCTCGAATTTAATGCAGAGGGCATGGCGACATGTCCAGAATCAAAAGAA
>JBMOFW010000163.1:0-6423 GCA_049318685.1 Flavobacteriales bacterium | reverse complement strand
AAATGAGGACGCTCGCTGCGCTCGCTACAGGACGCGCGGCCTTCGGCCTTGCTTCGGGACGCTCGCTACGGGACGGTGGCTGTGCTGCCTAGGGGGAGAGGAAAAAAAGAGTTGGTGTATTTAGTACACTTTCTTTAATTTGTGCCTGCGATAAACCAATGATATGATCAAATACCTCAAAACAGATCCCTGGAAGATCATCGAAGAAGGATTCGAAACCAAGCACCACCGAAGCTCTGAAAGTATTTTCAGTATCGGAAACGGACGCTTCGGGCAACGCGCGAATCATGAAGAGCAATATAGCGGACCAACTTTGCAAGGATCGTATGTGGCCGGGGTGTACTATCCTGATAAAACCCGCGTGGGATGGTGGAAAAATGGGTATCCGGAATATTTTGCTAAAGTGCTCAATAGCACCAATTGGATCGGTATCAATGTTTGGGTGGATGAGGAAGAAGTCGATCTCGCCAAAATGGAAGTGCGCGAATTTCGCCGCGAATTGGATATGAAAACGGGTGTGCTTACCCGCACGTTTATCGCGAATCTCAATTCTTCTTTACCCGGATACCGCGATGGGGGAGAAACGAAACAAATTAAAGTGGAAGCCGTGCGCTTTTGCTCGATGGCGGATGATGAAACCGCGGTGATACGATATACGGTCACACCATTGAACTTTTCGGGAGAAGTAACTTTCGAGCCTTATTTGGATGGCGATGTGAAAAATCATGATGCCAACTATGATGAAACTTTTTGGACAGAAGTCTCTCAATCTGTTGCGGAGGGATCCGGCGCGGTGACCACGCGCACGCGCAAAACAGAATTCGAATTGTCTGTTGCCATGGTTTGCAAACTGGACAATGCGCATTGGCGCACCGAGTCGCGCGGAATGTATGTTTCGAACAAAGCAACTGTAAAAGCAGATCGCAATCAATCTGTTGTTTTGTATAAATATGTCGGCGTGGTGAGTTCGCTGAATCATGCGCCTTCAGCATGCGAAGCAGCGGCCTACGCTGCGGCCCATCGTGCAGCCAAATTTGGATGTGCCAACATGCTTGCTGATCACAAGGCCAAGTGGGAACACATTTGGGAGCTTGCGGATATACGCATCGATGGAGACGAAGAAGCACAACAAGGTATTCGATTCAATATTTTTCATCTCAATCAAACATATACCGGCGAGGACGCGCGTCTCAATATCGGTCCGAAAGGATTTACCGGCGAAAAATATGGTGGTTCTACCTATTGGGACACGGAAGCCTATTGTATCCCTTTTTATATGTCAACCAAAGATCAACATGTTGCGCGTCAATTGTTGGTGTATCGATATAATCAATTGGGAAAAGCCATTGAGAATGCAGCCAAATTGGGCTTTACCAATGGTGCTGCATTGTATCCGATGGTAACAATGAATGGTGAAGAATGTCACAACGAATGGGAAATTACCTTCGAAGAAATTCACCGCAATGGTGCGATCGCTTATGCGATTTACAACTACATTAATTACACCGGAGATAAGTCATATTTGCCGGAATATGGTATTGATGTATTGATGGGCATTGCGCGTTTTTGGGCCCAACGTGTCAATTGGAGTGAAGACAAAGGACAATATGTAATGCTGGGCGTTACAGGTCCGAATGAATACGAGAACAATGCGAATAATAATTGGTACACCAGTTATATCGCTACATGGTGTTTGCGTTATTCCTTGGAATGCATCACATGGTTAGAAAAGGAACACCCAGATGTTTGGAGAGAAAAGAAAACGAAATGGACATTCGATCAAGCTGCAGAGACAGCAAAATGGGCGGATATCGTTGAAAAGATGTATTTTGGAGTGAAGCTGGGTACTTCAATTTATCTACAACAGGATGGTTTTTTAGACAAAGAATTGCGCAGCGCCGCGTCATTAAATCCATCTGAACGCCCGATCAATCAACATTGGTCATGGGATCGCATCTTGCGCTCTTGTTTTATCAAACAAGCCGATGTACTCCAAGGACTTTATTTCTTCGAGCACGAGTTTGATATGGCGACGATAAAAGAGAATTTCGATTTCTATGAGCCGATGACAGTGCACGAAAGTTCCTTGTCGCCTTGTGTGCACAGTATTCTCGCGGCCAAATTGGGTTATGAGGAAAAAGCGTATGAAATGTATTTGCGCACTGCACGATTGGATATTGATGATTATAATCATGAAGCGCATGAGGGATTGCATATTACGTCGATGGCGGGCACATGGATGGCAGTAGTGCAAGGTTTTGGAGGAATGCGCATAGAGAATGACGAAATTTCATTCAAAGCCATGTTGCCGAAGAAATGGAAAGGATATGCCTTTAATGTTCTATTCCGAGGCAAGCGCATCCACGTTGAAGTGGACGCAGACGGAGCTAAAGTATCTTCATAAAAAAAGCCCCGTAAGGGGCTTTTTTATTGTATTGTTATATCAATTATCCACGTTTTGCGAGTGGAACATAATCTCTTACATGAGCACCCGTGTAAATCTGACGTGGGCGACCAATTGGTTCACCTTGTTCAATCATTTCTTTCCATTGGGCGATCCAACCTGGGAGACGACCTAGGGCAAACATTACAGTAAACATTTCAGTAGGAATACCAATAGCACGGTAGATGATTCCAGAATAGAAGTCTACGTTTGGATACAATTTGCGTTCGATGAAATATGGATCGCTCAAGGCTACTTCTTCCAGTTTCTTCGCGATGTCCAATACTGGATCGTGAATACCAAGTTTATTCAATACATCATCACATGCTTTCTTGATGATTTTCGCGCGTGGGTCGAAGTTCTTGTACACACGGTGTCCAAAGCCCATTAAGCGGAAACTGTCATTTTTGTCTTTGGCTTTACCCACCCATTTATCTACATCACCACCGTCGGCCTTGATGCGCTCGAGCATTTCGATTACCGCTTGGTTGGCTCCACCGTGAAGTGGTCCCCAAAGTGCGGCAATACCGGCTGAGATAGAAGAATAAAGGTTGCTTTGCGAAGAACCTACCATGCGAACAGTGGAAGTAGAGCAGTTTTGCTCGTGGTCAGCGTGGAGGATTAAAAGTTTATTCAAAGCATCGTCAATCACTGGATCTACTTCATAATCGAATGTCGGCAAAGCGAACATCATATGAAGGAAGTTTTCAGTGTAGGTATAGCTATTTTTTGGGTACATGATCGGATGACCAATGCTCACTTTGTGCGCTTGAGCAGCGAGAGTTGGCATTTTAGCCATCAATCGATGCATGGTCATTTCGATATCTTTAAACGGACGATTCGGATTGAGTGATTCCGGATAGAAGGTAGACATAGAAGCGATCATCGAAGAAAGAACGCCCATTGGGTGCGCTCCTGTTGGATAAGCTTCATAAAAACGCTTCATGTCTTCGTGAACCAAAGTATGATTGCGGATGCTACCGGTGAAGTAGCTCAATTCTTTTTCGTTGGGAAGTTCACCATATATGAGCAAATAGGCTACTTCAAGGAAGCTAGCGTATTCAGCGATTTGTTCGATTGGGTAGCCGCGATACCACAAAATACCTTCTTCACCGTCCAAGAAAGTAATGGCGCTTTTGGTCGCTCCGGTATTTTTGTAACCGCTGTCAAGGGTAACATAACCGGAAAGATCGCGAAGTTTAGTAATGTCGATTGCTTTTTCATTTGCTGAACCAACAATCACTGGAAGTTCATATTCTTGACCATCGAGGATCAATTTAGCTGTTTCGCTCATTGATTTGAATAACTTATTGTTTCGTCTATTTGAGGCGCAATATACTAGCGAGTATGTCAACGAACAATGATTTTTCGCATATTATTTCGGTGACTTTTGCAGGTTTAAATGCGACTTTTAAACGAATGAGAAGTTAAAAAGTTCGACTGAAGTAAGGATTTTATCTAATTGATTGATAACCATGGTTAAGTGTTGCGTGAGGTAGGGTGTTTTCAGGAATCCATGTATACGTAGTTTTTTTGCGTGGCGGAGATGGTAAATCAACCAAATTTAACATTACCTTCGAGCACCTTTAAGGAAACCCAAATTATAAACCACAACTTACCTTCACGAATGAAGAAAATTTACTTTCTCGCGTTGGCTGCGATGTTTTCAGCATCTGCATCAGCGCAAACCTTTTCTGCCGGTACAGTGGCCGGAGGAAACAAAAACAGCGGGAACTGCGGTGGTGTCATGGACGTCAATCACGACGGTCTTGATGATATCATCATTCTCGATCAAAGCACCGATGTTTACGTAGCCTATCAGCAGGCGGACGGATCTTTTTCTGTGAGCAGCTATGGTTCCATTTCCAACACAGAACAATGGGGTATGGCCGTTGGAGATGTGAACAACGATGGTTGGGCTGATATTCTTAGTGGCGGTTATTATGATGATGTTCACGTAATGACCATTTCAGATGAAAGCAATTCAACACAAGCAGACTACGCTTGGGCAAATATTTTCATGCAAGCCTGCAACCTTGCTGACATCGATAACGATGGCTGGTTGGATGGTTTCGCTTGTCATGACGATGGTCACAATGCTTTGATTCACAACAACGGTAATGGAACGATGTCAGATGGCGTAGGCATGATCGATATGGTGTTCTATCCAGAAGTAAGTGGTGGAAACGACAACAGCGGTAACTACGGTTCTGTTTGGAGTGATTTCGACCGTGATGGAGATACAGACCTGTTGATTGCAAAATGCCGTCAGTTCATCAATGATCCTTATGACCCACGTCGTACCAATATTTTGTTGGTTAATGATGGTAATGGAAACTATTCCGATGAAGCGGCTGAGCGCGGATTGATTAATCTTCAACAGTCTTGGACAGCTGATTTCGGTGACGTGGACAACGACGGTGACTGGGATTGCTTTATTACTACTCACTCAGGTACACTCGAAATCTATGAAAACGATGGTGCTGGTTTTTTCACCAATATCACCGAAGGTTCAGGCCTCGAAGTAAGTGGTTTCTTCCTTCAAGGTAAATTAGTGGATCTTGACAATGATGGATACATAGACGTATTGCACGCTGGTGGCAATCATGGCTATTACCGCAACAATGGTAACAAAACGTGGACCTTGGTAAATAATACCTTCCAAAACAACGATACCATGCACAGCTTCCAAATTGGTGACCTCAACAACGACGGTTGGTTGGACGTTTACGCTACTTATGGAAATAGCTATGTAACTCCAGACAATTCGCATCCAAACAAATTGTTCCTGAATGATGGTGGCTCAAACCACTGGTTGCGTTTCAACTTGACTGGTACGATCAGCAACAAGTTTGCAGTGGGTGCTTTGATTGAAATTCATGGTGCTTTTGGTACTCAAATTCGTGAAGTACGCGCGGGTGAATCTTATGGTATCACTTGTTCGAATATGCCTCACTTTGGATTGGGTAGCGCAAACTCAGTAGACTACGCCATTATTCACTGGCCTTCAGGAATTACAACTTATATCGATAGCCCTGCTATTGATACTATGCACAACATTACTGAAGAAGAATGTACCACTTTGCCAACGGCATCTGTGGCTGCTTCTGGAGCTACCAACATTTGCGAAGGTCAATCAACTACACTTTCTGTGTCGTCTGCTTCTGCCAGTTATATCTGGAATACAGGTGAAACTACAAGCTCTATCAGCGTATCTACAGGTGGTACGTATTATGTAACTGTTTATGATGAAAATGGTTGTGCAGGTTCATCTAACCAAATATTGATCACTGCCGGTGAAGATCCAGCACCATCGATCACAGTGAATGGCGAACTTGAGTTCTGCGAAGGTTCTTCTGTTGAGTTGGTTTCAACACCAGGCAACGTATATGAATGGAGCAATGGTGCAAATACACAATCTGTTTCTATTACTGAGTCAGGAACGTATTCTGTTACTGTTACAGGTTCTTGCAATACACTTGAGTCTGATAGCTATGTAGTTACAGTTTTTGATGCTCCTAATGCACCATCAGCGGTAGACGTAGAACTCAATGCTCCTGGTACAGCTGATCTTTATGCTGCTGGTTCTGATATCCGTTGGTATGATTCTCCATTTAGTTTGACTCCTGTAGCTACAGGCAACAACTTCACAACTCCAGTAATCACAGGTCCTACTACTTATTATGTTGAAGATGTCACCACAACAGGTGGTGTTACCGGAAACGGTGGTATGATCAACAACGGTTCTGCTGAAGGTGGAAATTTGACCAACAGCAACTACTATTTGAAATTTGACGCTTTGACCGATATCTACATCACTTCTGTGAAAGTATATGCGAATACCAATGGACCACGCGTAATTCGTGTTCACGATAACGCTGGCCAAATTGTTCAAGAAGGTACTTTTGATGTGGCCCAAGGTGAGCAAGTTGTAACATTGAACTTCTTCGTTCCTGAAGGAACTGATTATAGCCTTCGTG
>JBMOFW010000162.1:0-6441 GCA_049318685.1 Flavobacteriales bacterium | reverse complement strand
AAAGAACTTTGGAATGATTTAAAATTAGAAGGAGCCCTGTATGGAACGGCATTAAAAAAGAACTTGCCAAAGAATAAGTATTTACCTCCCTATTTATACTTTGGAGCAGATTTCAACCTTCGATACGTCATCAATTTTTTCAAAGAAGACCCGAATCGCGTCTATTATTCTTACAAAAAACACTATATCGATACCGATTTTCGAAAATCACTCCGTGATATGTCCATCGACATTTATCCGATACTTGGTGTTGGATTTCACTACCGGACTCAACGCGTTTACACGACGAATTTTAGCGTGAACTTGGGACTTGGTTTTGAGTGGTGGTTGGTTGAAGATAGATGGGCCATCAACCTACAATCCATGGCCAAATTTGGGTTCCGCGTTCCTCTCATTGATACCAATAGCAATATTCTCCATCATAGCATTGGCTTCATTTATTTCCATAAGAAAGTCATTTTGAGAAAGAAGAAAATCAAGTACGAAGGATTCTAAACTTAATTACTTCGTGCTTTTTTTACCAAAATATTCTTCGCTATTTTACCGAAATAAACCACGTCAGCTAACCAGCCTTGGCGATCATATTGATCAAAGTACCGCTTTTCAGATTCGACAATTTCTTCGATATTTTTTGGCATGTCCGCATAGAATGGAGGCAACAAACCGGGCTTGTAGTGAAAGCGTCGCCGTCTAAATTCTGAAGGATATAAACTCAAATACTGCTTGCTTAAAGGTCGAACACCAATAAGCTTCATGTCCCCTCTTAGAAAATTCCAAATCATTGGAAGTTCATCTATCCAGTACTTTCTGAAAAAACGTCCCAATGTGGTAACCCGTGGATCATTCTTGAACTTTCCACCCTCTTGAAGTCCGTAATGGTCATTTACATATTCTTGTAAGTATTCAGAATATGGATGCATGGTGCGAAACTTATACACCTTAAATGGCTTGCCGTCCTTACCAACACGATTGAGAGAGATTAACGCACCATATGATGGATTTCTATTGAAGTCGGGATCCCCAATCTTTTCTGCTAAAACATAGGTGATGTTATCGACCAGCTTTGTTTCAAGAACTCGGAAGCCACAAGAATAAAGCCGCCCCAGGCATTCAGTAGCAGACATGACACGATTGCGTCCTTCGGTAATTTTAAAATAAATCCATTTTGTCACAGGCAACTTTGGAAACACCCTTTTGAAAATGAAGTCGCCAAAATAATAAAGTCGATTAATCACCGGTGGATACTTCTTGAGCAACCGCATTTTGCGCCCTCCAGAAGACTCAACAGCACAGAGGTAAAGATCCCCGGGGAGCAATTTTTCATTTACTGTCTCAAAGTATTTGTTTACATAACGAATGTTATTGATCCGAAATTCATTTGCCAACAATTTGGGTTCACCGGTATAATAAAACTGCTCCAATTGCTCTAAATCGGCCGTGTCTGAAGAGTTTAATACCAAGTAGTTAGAAATATCATAGCGATCTATTGTGCCATGCACAAAGGAACCGGAAGACAACACCGACTCCTTCTCCTGTAAAGGAATATTTGAGATCGCCTGTACCAAATCGACTATAGTTAGTGGGTGTAAAAGTATATCTTCCTGTTAATAAACCCCAAATAATGTGGTTTGGAATGCCTAAACAGTGTTTTTCGCCCTACGAACCGTAAATATCGAGCGTCGAATGATTCAGGAAGTGGTAAAAAATGGGTATGAGCGTATTTAGAAAATCTGAGTTTTCTTAAAATATGGGTTGCGGCTAACCACTCTGAGGGTAAATTCCACGCCCCCTTTACCTCCGCTTGCCGTTTTCAATGATGAGGTATTGATGTCGTAACTCACCCCAAAGGCGTATTTAGAGTATTCTAGCATGGCAGCCAAGACGACAGCGTCCTTAAATCGAACATAGGCTCCGGCATAGACACCGCCACCCTTATAAAATCCAGTGTACTTTGAATCCGGCACCAATTCGTAACGAACCATGCTGCCAAACATAATCTCTTCCTGTGGACCCTGTTTGTAGAAGTTAAACCCAGGCTGAAGCGCGAATGGCGAATTGGCAATACTCCAGAGAAAATTGGCATGAGCCACCATACGGATATTTAGTCGTTCGTCACTTCCCATAAAGGAATACCGCGGACGATTCAGGTGGTGAAATGCCAACCCAATAGTTCCTTGACGAAAGTTATTGCTGGTCACCTTAATAAGGTTTGCCGTATTATTCAGGGTATAAACCATTCCCGCAGACATGTCGATATACGTCACCGCATTCGTATTCAAATTTTCACCAACCAATAAGTTTGGATCATAGTTCGTCCCATTGTATTGGCTTCCCCACTGAAAATTATCATAATTAATACTGCGCGATACGAATCCCGTTTGGATACCCATGCCGAGCTTCTCATATTTCGAAAGTTTCACATGATACACTGTCGAGAACGCTCCTGAAGTTGTCTTTAATGCACCGTCTCCCGCTTCGTCATTAAACACTATGGCCCCCAATGCCCATCTTCCCTTCTTTCTTCCTGATTTCGTCATAATCATAGACCCTGAAGCAGAATAGGTTTTATACGGCTCTGAAATAGCAGCCCACTGATTACGATAACTCAAGTATCCATCCATCTCATGCAGGGAACCCGCTAGCGCAGGGTTCTGTGATAAGGGGGCATTAAAAAATTGACTGAAATGAATATCCTGCGCTTGTGCGGTAAAGGATACCAGACAAACGATAGCAACTAAAGCAATGATATGTCTATAAAAACTATTCATCAGCGCATCAAAGTAACATTTCCTTTTCTATAAAATGGCTCTCCGGTCAACAATTCCGCTTGCAGTTGATAAACAAAAACGCCTGAGTTGACTTTTTTACCATTAAAGGTGCCGTCCCAACATGCCTCAGGATCCGACGTTTCAAATACAATTTCTCCCCAACGATCATATACACGCAACATGAATGTAGCAAAACAATCTTGTCCATATACGCGGAAACAATCATTGTTTGTGTGCCCACCTTCTTCAGGAGCAAATGCATTTGGAATAAAGAAAGTTGGACAATCTATTGTTACTTCCACTTTTACACACGATGTATCTGCACAGCCAAACTCATCATATCCTTCAACACAGTATATTGTTGTTACCGGTGGCGCCGCTTCTGGGTTTTCACAATCCAAACAAGAAAGCGTAGCGTCCACATCCCAAGAATAGCTAACACCACCGCTTGGTGTTAAAGTAACAAAATCACCCATGTAGATCAGCGTATCCGGACCAGCATCAATCACCGGCAAATCATGCACCTCAATCAATATATCGTCAGGGAACAAGCAATCACCAATAGATCCTAACACATAATAAACTTCATCATCGAGTGGTGAAACAACGATGGTATTGGTTGTGTCGCCTGTGTTCCATTCGTAATCAGATGCGCCCAACGCAGTCAATGTAGTAGACTCCACTCCACATAGAATGCTATCCCCCGCAATAATCGTTACAGGATTTGGCATGATGCCCAAATCTATTGAGGCAGAAGAAACACAACCATTGAGCTCACCAGTCACGGTAAGCGTGAATAATTCACCGGGTACAATCATTTGTTCTGCACAATCTAAACAATCAAGATAAGGACTTGGATCCCACTCATATTCATCCGCTCCTGTCAAACTTAAAGCAATGCTATCTCCTTCACACACCTGGAGTTCCTCTGCGTTAAAATCAATCACCGGGAGCGGTAACACTTCAATGTAGACACTGTCAATCGACTCACAAAGACCTTGTGAACCGTACAGTTGAATGGTGGAGCTTTCTAATGGAGAAGCCCAAGTAGAGGGCCCTGTGCCTATAGATAAATCATTATTCGGCGTCCAAAGCAGATCACTCGCGCCAAAAGCGCTCAATTGTACGCTGTCACCAAAACAAATTTGCAAAGTATCCGCTACGGGAATAATACCCACAGTAATCGGTGGATCAACCGCAAGTGTTGTATACACCATTGAGTCACATCCAAACTCATTGGTGAGCATAGAAGTATAGGTACCACTTGTGCTCACTTCCACTCCATCAGGCAATAAATAAGCCGTGCCAAAACAGACATGCGCATTCACATACGATTGTTGAGGGGGAAGAATTAATACGTGGGAAACAACGAGCGAATCGCATCCATAGATCGACTGCAACATCACAGAATAATTGCCCGTTGTGGCCACTATATTGCCATCTGGTAAGGTATAGGTTCCTCCCGGACAAATACTGATATTCTGATGTATCGTTACCGGCTCTACCACGTTGAGTTCAATTGTCACCAACGAATCACATCCCAATGAAGACACGAGCGTATAATTGTATATACCTGCTGTAGAACTCTCCGCACCATCAGGCAAAATATAGCTTTCACCTGAACAAATATTTACCTCTTGATAGAATGGACCAACAGGCAAAATATTCAATTGCCAAACGACTGTCGAATCACAACCAAAAATGGTAGTATAACTCAACGGATAATCTCCCGCCTCTATGATAACAGCGCCATTTGGAAGGGTAAATGACTCATCAGGACACACCCAAACCTCTTGCGTTGAATAGTACGTCGGATGTACCAAAACATCGTTAATTATTAAACTGTCACAACCATTCCACGCTTCCAATACGACATTATAGACTCCGGAAACCGATGCAATTGACCCGTCCTGAAGCACCACACTTTCACCTTGACACAATTCATGGAAAACAAGTGTTGGCGCGGGAGAATCAATATTTTGCTCAATGGTAATTACTTCACTGTCCGTACATCCATTGTTTGCAGTCACCACAACGGTATAATCACCGGGAGAGCTTACAGTAAGCTGGTCGCTCGAAGATAGTCCACTATTCCAATTGTACTGCCCTCCTCCCGTAGCCATCAATTGTATTTCTGTCAATGCACAAGTCAACAAGGTAGCATTTGAAACATTCAGAATACCAGCAACAGGAGGAGTGATATCTTGATCGATGACTACACTAATCGAATCCGAACAACCGTTCGGTTCTGTAACAACGACTTCATAAACACCAGGCGACACAACAAATAGGGTGTTGCCATCAAACAAGCCATTGTTCCAAGAATAAGAAGTACCGCCATTCGCTTGAAGTTGAATTTCTGTAATGTCACAGGTAAGCGTGTTTGTTCCGCTGATATTGAGAATGTTTGGTACAACATCTATTACTTGAAGATGCGTTGTCACGATTGAATCGCAGCCATAATTTGTTGTTAGATTCGACACATAGTCTCCATTTGTTGAAACCAATAGCCCTGAAGGCAACATATATGTTTCACCGATACAAATAACCGCATCAATTGCTACAGAATAGACTGGATGAACAGTCAAATTGGTGGTGACAATCGAGTCACAGCCCGAAATGGCTGTTAGTGTTGTTTCATAAATACCCGAAGAATTTACCACAAATCCATCTGGTAAAGAATATGACTCATTTCCGCAAATTTCGGCTACGACAGTACTGCCAACAATAGGAAGCACAACCACATTGGTCACTATAGTTGAATCGCAGCCAAAAATGGAAAGTAATGAGGTTGTATAAGAGCCGGTTGTATTGACCTGTGTGCCGTTCGGTAAAATCACGAATTCGTCACTACAGATAGTAAAGTTCTCTATGACCGTATAAATGGGATTCACATTTATGGTCGAGGTGACAATTGAATCACATCCAGATGCAGAAGTAAGAATACTAGAATAAACACCTGAAGTAGAAACCGATTGACCATTCGGTAGCACATACGTTTCACCCTGACAAAGGCTTACAGTTTCATTTGTGTATATCACATCCACAACATTAAGGGAAGTAATCACAAGAGAATCACATCCGGTCACTGCGGTTAAAGTAGATGTATAAATACCAGATGCAGAAACGACAATGCCATCCGGCAATGTATAATTTGATCCTGCACAAATTTGCGCATTCACATTCGACGTGATCAGAGGATGCACTTCAATCACTGTTGTGATAAGACTATCGCAGCCATAAGCCGTATTTAAAATCACGTCGTAGGTACCCGATTGATTTACTGAAGATCCATCAGGAAGGAGATAAGACTCTCCGGCGCAGATCTCTGAAGAAATGGTTATTGCATAGTTTGGATAAACGAGCACAACGGTGGTTACTATTGAATCGCAACCAGCGATCGAAGCCAGCGTCACATCATACGAACCCGCAGTATTGACAATGCTTCCATCAGGCAATGTGTAAGAACCCCCGGCGCAAATTTCTGCATTGACAGTATTCGTAATCACTGGAACAACGTCGAGGATGGTTGTTACAATCGAATCACAACCCGCAATCGAAGTCAGCGTAACATCATATGAACCCGCTGTATTGACAATGCTTCCATCCGGCAATGTGTATGAACCACCCGCACAAATTTCTGCATTGACAGTATTGGTAAGTACTGGAACAA
>JBMOFW010000161.1:0-6471 GCA_049318685.1 Flavobacteriales bacterium | reverse complement strand
ATGCACGAATCCAAAATCGTATCGCGCTTTTGGATCATCGGCATCATGCTCGCCGTAATCACCATTCTCACCCTTAAAACACGATGAAAAAACGCCTCGTCATATTAGGTGGTGGAGAAAGCGGCTACGGCGCTGCTGTGCTTGGCGTGAAGCAGGGCTATGACGTATTTCTTTCAGACAAAGGCATGCTGAAAGACAAGTATCGTGAACTATTGCAACAAGCCAACATTGCATTCGAAGAAGGGCAACATACAGAAGCAATTGTTTTGAATGCAGACGAAGTGATCAAAAGCCCAGGCATTCCGGATAAAACGCCTTTGATTCAAGCGCTCAAAGAAAAGGGCACTCCAATTCTCAGCGAAATCGAATTTGCCGGGCGCTATACCCAAGCCAAGATGATCTGCATCACCGGTTCGAATGGCAAAACCACAACGACGCTCCTCACATATCACATTCTGAAAAATGCAGGATTGAATGTGGGATTAGCCGGCAACGTAGGTCAAAGCTTCGCGCTGCAGGTGGCTGAGAAGAATTTTGATTTCTATGTGTTGGAGTTGAGCAGCTTCCAATTGGACAATATGTATTCGTTCAAGGCCGACATCGCGATACTCACCAACATCACACCGGATCATCTCGATCGCTACAACTACGATTTTCAACAATACATCGATTCGAAATTCCGCATAGTGCAGAATCAAACCGAAGCCGATGCCTTCATATACAATCTCGATGATCCTGCGACCATGGCAGAGATGAACAAGCGCAGTATGCGTGCTCAACTCTATCCATTCACCATCACCGAAACCAAGCTCGAACAAGGAGCATTCATTGATAACGACCAATTAACCCTTCTAATTAACCATAACCCGCTCATCATGAAAATTACAGAACTCGCATTGCAAGGCAAGCACAATCTCGCTAACAGCATGGCTGCCGGCGTAGCAGGACGCATTCTCGATTTGAGAAAAGAAATCGTTCGCGAAAGCCTCGAAAACTTCGAAAACATCGAGCACCGTCTTGAGTTTGTCGCCAAAGTACACGGCATCACTTTCATCAACGACAGCAAAGCCACCAACGTTAACTCAGCTTGGTACGCTCTCGAAAGCATGGACAAACCCGTGATTTGGGTTGCTGGTGGTACCGATAAAGGCAATGACTACAACGAGTTGATGGACCTAGTAAAAATGAAAGTAAAAGCCATTATTTGCTTGACCAAAGACAGCTCAAAGATCCGTGCTGCCTTTAGTGGTGTGGTAGATACAATTGTTGATACAGACAGCGCTGAGCAAGCCGTTCGCGTGGCTTACGACCTCGGTCGTGACGGAGATGCTGTATTGCTTTCTCCTGCCTGCGCCAGCTTCGATTTGTTTGAAAACTACGAAGACCGTGGCCGCCAATTTAAAGCCGCTGTAAAACGTTTATAAGTTCAAAGGTTCAGATGTTTTAAGGTTTAAACAATGTAAACAACATTCTAACCTCTAAACCTCTCAACATTCCAACCTCTCAACCTCGAAACTTCAACGTGCAAGCGAGAATAAAAAATATGTTCAACAAACTCGAAGGAGACAAAGTCATCTGGATGGTGGCCGTCTTCCTTGGGTTGCTGTCCATATTGGCCGTGTTTAGCGCCATGACCACGTTAGCGAATAAAAGCGGTGGTTTTAGCACATTTTTCAAACACCTCATCATGGTGGGTGGTGGATTTGTCTTCATGTATTTCGTACACAAACGAAACTACAAATACTTTTCCAAGATGTCGGCACTACTGCTGATTGTTGCCTACGGTCTATTGATTCTCACCATGGTTTTTGGTTCGAATTTGAATAGCGCAGAACGATGGCTCAAAATTCCTTTTACCGGCTTGACGTTTCAAACTTCCGACTTTGCGAAAATCGTGATGGTCGTATTCACCGCACGATACCTTAATCGACACAAAGAAACCTTGAATGATTTCAAAGGCACCATCATGCCGTTAATCGGATACATCGGGTTTATGTGCTTGCTCATTTTACCTTCCAATTTCTCCACTGCTGCGATGCTGGCGTTGGTTTGTTTTCTTCTCATGTATATAGCGGGTGTGCCAGCTAAGCATTTGATGAAATTGGTTGGAATGGGTATTGGTTTAATTCTGTTGATCATCGCGATTGGCGAACTTGCACCGAAAGGCACATTAAAACGATATGAGACCTGGAAAAACAGGATCATGAATAAAGTGGATGAAGACAGCGAAGGCAATTATCAAGCAAACCTGGCCAAATACGCCATTTATCAAGGAGGCATTATTCCGAAAGGCCCCGGCTCGAGCACTGCGCGAAACTTTATGCCACACCCTTATTCTGATATGGTGTACGCATTCATCATTGAAGAATATGGTGCCATCATCGGTGGCGCCGGTGTGTTGCTTCTTTACATTATTCTTTTCTTTAGAACGATTCGCTTCAGTAGTAAATGTCCAAAACAATTTGGACGACTCACAGCGATTGGTCTATCTCTCCTACTCGTCATTCAAGCCCTCATCAACATGGGGGTTTCAGTAAGTTTGTTTCCCACAACTGGTCAACCCTTGCCTCTAGTAAGTTTGGGAGGAACGAGTACGTTGTTTACCTGTTTGACCTTTGGGGTTATTCTCGCGATTAGTCGGAGTGTATATAATCCCGATGCATTAGAAAACAAAACAGACGATAGCGCGCTCGATGCAGAAGAAAGCGCTATAGCCGTCTAATACTGATTTCGCATGAGTCTAAACGTCATCATTTCCGGCGGAGGCACAGGAGGACACATTTTCCCAGCCATCGCTATCGCCAAAGCCATTCAACGCGAACGCCCTGATGCCCGCATACTTTTTGTTGGTGCCGAAGGACGCATGGAAATGGAAAAAGTACCGCAAGCGGGATACGAAATCATCGGTCTTCCCATCATGGGCATTCAGCGAAGATTGACCTTGCAAAATCTCAAAGTGCCTTTTAAAATCGTTGCGTCGCTATTAAAAGCGCGCAAGATTGTCAAAGAATTCAAACCTGATATAGCGATCGGTGTTGGTGGATATGCCAGCGGTCCTTTGCTCCGCGCTGCTTCTGCTCTCGGTGTAAAAACACTCATTCAGGAACAAAATTCCTATCCAGGAATTACCAATAAAATTCTCGCCAAAAAAGCCGAAAAAATTTGTGTGGCGTATCATGGACTCGAACAATTTTTCCCAAAGGAAAAAATCCTTCTCACCGGCAATCCTGTCCGCAGCGAAGTGACGCTGATCATGAATAAAAAACCGGATGCCTACAATCATTTCAACCTTGTATCCGATCGCCCGGTAGTGCTCATCGTTGGCGGAAGTCTTGGCGCTTTGACCATAAATAAATCCATTGAAAAATTTGCGGAGCAGCTCACCGATGAAGGCTTGCAGCTCATCTGGCAAACTGGAAAGAACTTCAAATCGCCACGGGCTTCAGAATTCGCTCATGTGCATGCACATACTTTTATCAAAGAAATGGATTTGGCGTATGCCGCCGCTGATATCATTGTATCACGCGCCGGAGCCATGAGTATATCCGAATTGTGTTTGGTGAAAAAACCATGCATTCTTGTGCCCTCACCCAATGTCGCCGAAGATCATCAAACCAAAAACGCTATGGCATTGGTCAATCAAGGCGCGGCCATTTTAGTTAAAGATATCGAGGCCCAAGCGCATTTGGGAGAGGCTATTTTAAAATTAGTCCGCGACAATGGGGCTCGAGCCAACATGAGTCAAGCCATTGGTGGCCTTGGGTTTGCGGATGCAGACAAGAAGATCGCGCAAGAGGTATTGAAAATATGCGGAAAATGAAGGTCTATCCTATAGCTTTGCTATATGGATTTCAATAAATTCGAAGTAATCTACTTTCTCGGTATCGGAGGCATTGGCATGTCAGCCTTAGCCCGCTATTTCAATCATCACGGTAAAATAGTCTTGGGATACGACCGCACCCATACCCCCCTCACATCCGAATTAGAAATGGAAGGCATTGCAGTGCACTATGATGACAGTACACTTGAAATTCCACAATTGATAAAACTTACGCCCAAGGAGAAAATTCTCGTAGTCTATACACCTGCCATCCCTAGAGATAACTCAGAGCGCATTTGGTTTGAGACCAATGAATTTTTAATGAAAAAGCGCAGCGAAGTGCTCGGTATTATTACCAACACCTCGCCTACGATAGCCATTGCAGGTACACATGGCAAGACCACTACAACTTCGTTGACAGCACATCTATTTCGGGCAGCCCAATGGTCGTGCAACGCATTCTTGGGAGGCATTACTGTCAACTATGAAACCAATCTTCTCCTAGGAGAACTCTCCGACTGGACCGTTGTAGAAGCCGATGAATTCGACCGTTCCTTTCTGACATTAAATCCAAAATTGGCGGTCATTACCTCCATGGATGCAGATCACTTGGACATTTACGGAGATGCTTCACACGTGCACGAAGGTTTTCAAATGTTCGCGGGAAAATTGCAAAGTGGAGGAAGCATCGTGGTGAAAAAAGGGCTAGATATTGGAGTTCATCACTTGGCACAAGGCACTACCAAATATGAATATGCTGTTGACCAAGTATGTGATTTTTACGCCAGCAATATCCGCATTGAAAACAGACAGTATACGTTTGACTTACACAGCCCCATGGGTCTGCTCGAAAATATTGCCGTAGGCTTGCCCGGTCGGCACAACGTGGAAAATGCAGTTGCAGCCAGTGCCATGGCACTATTGGCCGGAGTACCGCTCGAATCATTGCGGGTCGGACTGAGTTCATTCCAAGGAGTACATCGTCGGTTCGAGTATATTATTAAAAGTGAATCCTTCACCTACATCGACGACTACGCGCACCATCCCGAAGAATTGCGCGCGTGTATTCAAAGTGTCCGTGAATTGTATCCGGATAAAAAAATTACCGGAATATTCCAACCGCACTTATATACCCGTACACGTGATTTTGCTTCCGATTTTTCTACGAGTTTATCGCTGCTCGACGAAGTCATTCTTTTGCCCATCTATCCTGCAAGAGAATTACCTATTGAAGGAGTCAGTAGCGAGATGTTGATGGAAAATATTTCCCGGGATCACAAGATGGTGCTACAGAAAAACGAGGTCCTTCCTTATTTGGTGCAGCACAAACCGGAAGTGCTTCTCACCCTTGGAGCCGGTGACATCGACATGATTGTTCCGGCGATAAAAAAGCAATTTAGTGCAGAGTAAATGTCGCGTACCAAAAAAAACTAAAATGGAAAATACAACTACCTCGTGGTAACTGCTGTCACTTATTCTACAGCCTCCGGTGGAGGTAAATATGTAATCGCATGGGAAGCAATTATTCTTGGCGGTATCCAATTTTTCACCGGTCTTGCCCGCTCACTTCAGAATTAAGACAGGTAAAAAAGTTCAAACTCAACCGCAATGAGAAACGACACTCCAAATCTTCTCAAGTTAATGGCTCCGTTTCTTGGCGCATTGCTTTTGCTCAGCGCCGATGTTTCGGGTCAAATGACTGAGCTGGATTCAGAAGATGAAGAAAGAAAATTTCTCATTCAATCATCCCTTCGAGGCAAAGCAGCCGTATTTTTTATCATTGAAGACATCTTCATACACACGGCTACAATCGGAGCCGAGTTCAAATACAAGAGACACAACATTGGTCTTGATTATACTAGTTTTAAATGGACATTCGAGCAAGACAACGAAGTAGATGTCCCCATGTATGATCAATTTGAGAAAATGAAATACCTCTTGGTGGATTATAAATTCGATTTGAAGCCAATCAACAATAGAAACCTGTACATCAATGTATATTTCAAAAATGGAAGTTACAATTCCTGGTACGATTCGTATGATGTTGATTTGAGTCTGCGAGATTCTCTGCTAGTAAAGAATACGAGTGCCGGCCGTTTCAAAGAAATTGGCGCTGGTTTAGGAATAAAAAGGAATTTTGGTCAATCACCAATGGGGATTGACCTCAGCGCTAACTTGGCGATACGATATAGTACAACCGACATTTATACGTATTATACCTACGACCAGTATATTTTCCAAGACAATGCTTGGGAAGAGCTCCCCGTCTTCTACACCCGCCTCAATTTGTATTTTCGATTGGACTAATTAAATAAAGTCTCATTGAGTCGCTCCTCCCCTCCTGTTTTGTCGCTTTCGGAACGCCCCGCCTATTCGAGAAGAGGTATATTTGCTTTTATATTAAAATTTCTTTCCATGGCAACGCTGAAGAGGCGTTTCACTTTTATAAATCAGTCTTCGGTGGTGAGTTTTCTCAAGTAACACGCTTTAAAGACCTTCAAAGCCCGGGCTTTGAAATACCTGACAGTGAAGCTGAAAAAATAATGCACATTGCCCTTCCCATCGGACCAACGGTACTGATGGCGAATGATGTTCCTTCCATGATGGGAACCGTGAATGAGCGTGAAAACCGTAGCAAAATCTCTGTCACC
>JBMOFW010000160.1:0-6553 GCA_049318685.1 Flavobacteriales bacterium | reverse complement strand
CGTATAGAAAGGCGCCCTCGGGGGCGGTTTCGAGATCGTAGCTTGGTGTAGTTTGCCCCAAACGGATGGTACCCGTGTATTCCTTCATTCCGCCTTGGATATCGGGAATCATCTTGGTGCAGCGTCCAGTGCAAACAACGAGTAGTCCGGTGGCCAATGGATCAAGCGTGCCGGCATGTCCTATTTTGAATTTAGGGGCTTTGCCAAAACGACGCATGAGCCACTTGAGTTTTCCAACAACATCAAAACTGGTCCAATCCAAGGGTTTGTCTATGATGAGTATCGCCCCGTTGAGGATGTCTTGGGTGTTTTGAAACGTGTTTGGTTCCGGAATCATGCGGCAAAAATAGCCGACATTATTGAACGCGCTTGATGCTGCATCCAACAGGGCGACTTTCGGCCGGATCAACGGCTTTGCCTGTGGCGTTGTTTACCAAGGCTTTTTCCAAATAGGCATTGGTCACTTTAGCAGGGCTTTCGTTGCTATCATCGATGGCGCCTTTGTAAATGAGCTTCATGTTTTTGTCAAAGAAAAACACATGCGGTGTGGTGCGTGCACCAAAAGCATTGGCCAATTCAGCGTTTTTATCCAATACATAATTCATGTGTGAAAAACCGTGTTCTTTGGCGCGCGTTTTCATATCGGCCATGCCATCACCATTGTCACGCTTAGCTTCGTTGCTATTTACGAGCACGATGCCGGCTTTGTATGCGTCTGCTGCTTTTTTAAGTCCGGCATAGCGGCCTTCCCAGCCTTCGCCGTAGCCTTCAGCGCCAATGACGAATGGGCAAGTGTTGCAAGAAAAGATCACCACAAGACCATTTTCTTTTTTCAAATCGTTGAGCGAAACCATTTTACCATCGATGCCTTCCATTTTGAGGTCGGTTTTTGGCGCAGCTGCACCAATGGCAAGACTTTCAGGATCAATGGTTATAAAAGACCAAGCTGCTACAGCAACCACGGCGATAGATAGGGAGAACAATACTTTTTTCATTGGGATCATTTTTTCCAAAAGTAAAATTTTTAACGCAATGTGTAACCTTCGGAGGTGATCTTACCGTTAAAGGTCGTGTAAGTTCTCATGTAGAGATATTAGATAGTTTAATTGTTTTCATTTATTACCATTGAAGGCCGCTCAACGGAGTGGCCTTTTGGTTTTTTACAGGAATGAGGAATGAGGATAGCTCTCTTGGCTTTTTCCAGTTCTCGTTCTCGTTCCAGTTCTGGTTCTGGTTCTAAAAAAGAGTCCTTCCGGCGGGTCTAGACGGATATTTTACCTCAAAGCGATGTATAAACCGAATGCCGGAAGGATCTCAAGTGTTTATTATAACAGGTGTTTAAGTGTTATAGGACAAAAGAAGCAAATGCAAGGGGTCGTGTTCTACGTTGTTTCCCGTAGTTTTGTCGAACATTATAAAAAACATGAAGATCTACACGAAGAAAGGGGATGATGGGACGACCGGTTTGCTTGGCGGAACGCGCGTTCCCAAGCACCATCTGCGTATTGAGGCGTATGGTACCGTGGATGAGTTGAACGCTTATTTGGGTTTGCTTCGCGACCTCGCCCCACATCACGCCGAATTGCTATTGTCGGTTCAAGATCGCCTTTTTACGTTGGGTAGTCATTTAGCTGTAGATCCTGAGCATGCGGGTAAAATGAGTTTGCCAACCATTTCTGATGAAGATGTGACGGTGTTGGAAACAGCTATGGACAAGATGGAAGAAACATTGGAACCTATGCGCAATTTCATCTTACCGGGCGGACATGTGATCGTGTCGCATTGCCATGTGGCCCGCACCATTTGTCGTCGCGCGGAGCGTTGTGTAGCCGCGCTCAATGATCATGAAACCGTGGAGCCTGTGATCATGCATTATCTCAACCGCTTGTCGGATTATCTTTTTGTGCTTTCACGCCGCTTGACGGTGGAAACCGGCGCCGTTGAAATGCCCTGGAAACCGCGCGGTTAACGCACGATGAAACGTACCGTTTGACGGTTGCGTTGTTCGAGGAGGATTTCTTTTCCGGCAGTGAGCATCTTCACATTATCGTCGGTGTAATGTCTAGCGGTCAGCAGCAATAAATTTTCGTTGTAACGCACGTTGTATTTGGCTTTCAGCAAGCTAATGAGTTTGTCCAATTTGTGCTCGTCTTTATCGGTACAAATGGAAAAATTCAAGGCGCTGTTTTCCATCATGTGTATGCGCACGCCGATTTGAGAAAGCAGGTCAAATATTTCTCTCAAATTATCTTCCACCACAAAGGAGAAATCTTTTGGTGTAATGCTGATGAGCACTTGATTGGCCTTTTGAATAAAGGAAGGAATCAAGTTGTCAAATTCAGCGCTTTCTTGAATTACAGAGCCTGCCGCCGAAGGGTCTACAAATGATTTGATGTACAGCGGAATGTTTTTGTTTTGCAATGGTTTCACTGTTTTCGGGTGAATCACGCTTGCGCCGTAATAGGCCAATTCAATAGCTTCTCTGAAGGAAATTTTATCGAGTTTAACGGTATCGGAAAACACTTTGGGGTCGGCGTTGAGCATACCGGGTACGTCTTTCCAGATGGTGACATCTTGGGCGTCGAGCAGGTAAGCGAGGATGGCTGCGGTGAAGTCGCTACCCTCGCGGCCGAGCGTAGTGGTGTGACCTTGTGCGCTACTGCCGATGAAGCCTTGGGTAATGACCAAAGCATTTTTTTCAAGCGTTTTTTTCAGTTGCTCGGCTCCCAAGGCGCTCTTGGCCCAATCTACACGGGCATCGCGGTAGCGTTGATCAGTGCGCACGATTTGGCGGGCATCAGCGAAAGCCGCTTGAAAGCCTTGAGCGATCAAGTATTTCTGAACAATGGAGGTAGAAAAGAGCTCACCGTAGCATACAATGCGATCGTATTCTTGGTCTTCGTCGCTGCTGCAAGGCATCATCACTTGTTCTTCCATATCAGCGAAGAGATCAAGAAAGTCAGACCACATTTCATCGAATTTTCCGGCGAATAAGTCTTGACAAATACCTTCGTGATAGGCACGCAGCGTAGCGATTGATTGGGCCGTATTGCCTTTGTAGAAGCGCGCGCGGTGGAGGTCTTCAAGGGCATTGGTGACTTTGCCCATAGCCGAAATCACCACCACTAATTTTTCATTTTGAAAAGACGAAAGGATGTTGGCCACATTGCGCACAGCCGCTGCATCTTTAACGGAAGCACCACCAAATTTGAATACCTTGTACATACGCTATTTATTCTGATTGAAATAGAGATCGATTTGAGCCGCCGTCAATCGGCCGTTGAGCCATTCGTCGCTGAATGTGCTGTTGTATTTATTGTAAAAACGAATGGCGGGTTCGTTCCAATCGAGGACTTGCCAAGCCATACCGTCGAATCCCTTGTCGCGCGCTGATTTCATGCAAGCCTCAAAGAGCGCCTTGCCAATGCCGTGTGCCCTGTAATTTTCTTTTACCACCAAATCTTCGAGATAGAGAATGGGGCCTTTCCAAGTGGAATAACGCACATAACAGAGCGCAATGCCAATGACTACCTGGTCAATCTCGGCGACGATCAGGTCGAAGAGCGGTTTTTCACCAAAGCCATCGCGAATCATATCGGCTTCGGTGACCACCACTTCGTTTGGGGCTTTCTCGTAGATGGCCAATTCGCGCACGAGTTCGAGTGCGGCTGGCACATCGGCAACGGTGCCGGGTCGAAGCGTGAAAGGTGTAGTCATGGGGCAAAAGTAATGGATACCGAGTGGATTGACTACCTTTGCGACATGTCTAGTATTCGGTTAGAAAAAATGGGCTCGCTGATAAAGCGCGAGTTGAGCATTGTGTTTCAGCAAAACATGAGCAGCATGTTTGGTGGTATGATGATTACTGTCACCAGCGTTCGCGTAGCACCCGATTTGAGTGTAGCGAAGGCGTATTTGAGTTTTTTCCCAACAGATAAGAAAGAAGAGGGTTTGAAATTAGTGAATGAGAAAAATTCGCAAATCCGCGGATTGCTGGGAGACGCTGTAGGGAAGCAGTTGCGCAAAGTACCGGCGCTTCATTTTTACATTGATGACTCGTTGGATTACTACGAGGAAATCGACCGTCTACTCAAAAAATAATCGACGAAAGAAAGTATGCATTACGATCCTATAAAGCGAACGCTGGGCAAAGTATTTAATCAATCGGCGTGGACGCGTAAATTGTTTTACAAAATGCTCGATGTGCTTTTGTTGCGCACCTGGCACATTCATCGTGAATTGCGTGAGTGGAAAAAGGGTATCAGCGGCGATGCTAAGATTCTTGATGCTGGAAGTGGCTTTGGTCAATACAGCTATTTCATGAGCCGAATGAACACTCGGTTTTCGATTTTAGGCGTTGATGTAAAAGACGAACAAGTAGCGGATTGCAATCAGTTTTTCAAATCAATAGGTCAAAACAACGTGCGCTTTGAAGTGCAAGATTTGGTGACTTTTCGCCAAGAGAATACCTATGATTTAGTATTGTGTGTAGACGTGATGGAGCATATCCTTGAGGATGTAGAGGTGTTGACGAATTACTACGCCGATCTGAAGAAAGGCGGCACATTGATTATTTCCACCCCAAGTGATCAGGGCGGAAGTGATGCCCATGACCATGATGATGATAGCTTCATCGAAGAGCATGTGCGCAATGGTTATGGCAAACAAGAGATGTTGGATAAATTGCGGAAGGCGGGATTTGATAAGGCCCGTGTGGAATATAGCTATGGCAAACCCGGCCAAATTTCTTGGCGCTTGTCCATGAGCATTCCCATGCGTATGTTGAATATGTCGAAATTGTTTTTCATTTTATTGCCTTTTTACTACATCATAGTGATGCCTTTTGCTTTGGTGTTGAATTACATGGATAGTCATTCAAAGCATGAAACGGGCACCGGACTGATCGTTCTCGCTTGGAAATAAACCCCATTGAATGTTTCATTATACATAGCGCGTCGGTATTTGTTTGCGAAGAAATCGCGCAACATCATCAATATTATTTCGATGATATCGATGACGGTGGTGGCCTTTGTGACTGCCGCGATGATTTGTGTGATGAGCGCGTTTAGCGGTATTGAAAGTCTTGTACAAGAGCTCTTTTCCAACTTTGATGCGCCACTTACGGTCGTACCCATTTCTGGAAAATCATTTGCTGACAGTTTAATAGTCGACTCCGTAGTGCGCCAAGTCCCTGGTGTGGCGAATTATAGCCGTGTTATCGAGGAAGATGCATGGTTGCAATACAGCGATTACAATACAGTAGCTACGATTAAAGGTGTAGGGCGAGATTACGGAGCCATGTCGCCCATTGATAGCATGATCTATTTTGGGGCGTTTATTTTGAAGCGTGACAGTTTCAATTATGCTGTTCCTGGATTAGGTGTGTTTAGTGAATTACGATTACCTAGGCCGGATAATGAACCACCCATCTTGGGCATCAATGCACCAATACGTGGCAAGAAACTTTCACGGTTTCGAGAGAATGCTTTTAATCGCATGAATATCATGGTCAGCGGCGCGTTTTCGGTAAATGCAGAGTTGGATGTGAAATATGTATTTGTTCCGATAGATTTTGCACGCGACTTATTTGGGATGGAAGATGAAATCTCGGCCGCCGAATTTGTGCTTGATCCTGCTGCTGACGAATATGCCGTTAAGGCCGCATTGGAAGACGTATTGAGCGATTCGTTGAAAGTAGAAACACGATATGATCGCAATGCGTTGGTATACAAAACCAATGCCTCTGAGAAGTGGTTTACCTTTTTGATTTTGTTTTTCATCTTGGTCATTGCCTCGTTCAATATCATAGCTTCGTTGACGATGTTAATTATAGAGAAAAAGAAAGATATCGCCCTATTAGAGAGTCTTGGCGCCACCCGAATGACCATTCGGCGTGTGTTTATCTACGAGGGGATCTTTATTAATTTGATTGGTGCAGTAACGGGCACCGCATTTGGTTTGGCTTTGTGCTGGGCGCAACAAACTTTTGGTTTGGTAACCATGCAAGGCGCTATGGTCGAATATTATCCGGTAGAGATCAAATGGCTCGATGTGGTGGGCATCTTCATCACCGTGATTGCTGTGGGCACATTCTTTTCAGGCGGACTTGTTGGCAGCCTGATGAAGCGGTTCGCTTGGAGCGATAAGTAATTATTTCATCGCTGCTGCGAAATCTTCAGCGACTTTTGTCCAGTTGATTACATTGAAAAAAGCTGAGACATAGTCTGGTCTGCGATTTTGATAATGCAAATAGTACGCATGTTCCCACACATCCAAGCCGAGAATGGGTGTTCCGGTTTTGGGCATGAGGTTTTTCATCAATGGATTGTCTTGGTTGGGTGAGGATGCGATGTAGAGCTTTTTATCGGTACCTACACATAGCCACGCCCAGCCGCTTCCGAAGCGGGTTTTGGCAGCATCGCTGAATTGTTTTTTAAATTCTTCAAAGTTGCCGAATGCGCTGTCGATGGCTGCCGCCACCTCAGTTGAGGGAGCAGTCGCCCCGCCCGGGGTAATCCAATTCCAGAATTTGGAGTGATTGTAATGGCCGCCG
>JBMOFW010000159.1:0-6604 GCA_049318685.1 Flavobacteriales bacterium | reverse complement strand
GCTGAAAACAATTTTGGGTGTCAGGACACAGCGAGCAATACCAATGAAATTATTAATCCTCCTACCGCTGATTTTGATTTGTTGCCAAGTGAGGGGTGTGCTCCATTGAATGTGGATTTCCAAAATAACTCAACAGGGCAATATGTAACCTACAATTGGAATTTATCTATTAGTTCATCAACCGACCAAACACCAACTACCCAGACTTACATTCAAGGTCCGGATGTTTTAACGTATCCGATATCCTTGTCCGTGACAAACTTCTGTGGCGTTGCAACAGATAATGACCTTGTGACTGTTTATCCGCAACCAGTTGCCGGATTTGGAACGGATTTGGACGTTTTTTGCTCTCCGTTTACCGTTCATTTCAATAACACATCAACCGGAAATCCAGATATCATCGAATGGGACTTTGGTGATGGCAGTCCGATATTAAACACATTGGAACCTGTTCAACATGTGTTTTATGCAGACACTATTCCGGTGGACTACACCATTTTCTTGTATTTGGAAAATGAATGTGGCTTGGACACAGCCAATTACACAATCACGGTGCTTCCAAATACTGTAACAGCATTTTTTAATACCAACGTCACAGAAGGGTGTTCCCCATTGGCTGTCGAATTCACTGATTTTTCTGAAGGTGGCAATCAGATTACATACAACTTTGGCGACAATACTTTCAGTGGTAACGCGAACCCGACCCATGTCTTTACCAATCCTGGAGAGTATACTATCTATCAATATGTAGACAATGGGTGTTCTTATGATACGACCCAAATTTCAATAGAAGTTTTTGAATCACCCGTCGTAGATTTTGATACTGATGTGCCTAATATGTGCGCCAATGAAGGAGTTCAGTTTATTCCTGATCCAGGAAACTCGGTTTCTATTTCATGGGATTTTGGAGATGGAACGGTTTCAGATCTTTCAGCACCCTATCATGTCTATCCTAATGGAGGACAATATGTGATATCGATGACAGGAACAAGTGATAACTTCTGCACAACAACGGTAAGTCATCCTTTCACTGTGTATTCCGCGCCGAATGCAGATTTTACAGTGCCGGATCAAGTAGGTTGCAGTCCATTCAATCTTTGCTTTAGCAACACCTCGGCTGGAGGACTATTCTATCAATGGAATTTCGGTGATGGTAATACGGACAACGATGCTGATGCATGCAACACTTACACCAACTTCGGAAGTACTCCCGCCTTGTATACAGTGAGTCTTGTCGTGGAAAATATGCAATTGTGCGCAGATACATTCTATATGGATGTAATTGTGAGCCCACAACCAAGCAGTATTTTTACATTATCATCTTTTTCTAGCTGCACAACTCCGGTGGAAGTTCAAACTACCAATTTCTCAACAGATGCCAATGGATACACTTGGTATTTGAACGGACAAGAACATAGCGACCTGACCAATACTGAATTTGATTTTGCTGAGGTGGGTACTTATGATGTAGAATTGATTGCATCCAATCCGTATGGATGTACCTCTTCATCGACGGCAGAGTTTGAAGTATTTCCTTTACCTAGCATGAATCTCAGTGCCGATCCAATTGATGGCTGCGTTGATTTATTGGTGAATTTTAGTAATACTTCGGGCGGGGCCACGGAGTTTTTATGGAATTTTGGAGATGGTGCCATTTCTGAGGATTTTGCACCGGTGCATACCTATTCTACCCCCGGTTTATATGATGTTTCTTTGATCGCCACTACAGCTGATGGATGTCAAGATACTTTGGAGTTTGAAGATTATGTTGAGGTGTACAATCTGCCCATAGCGAGCTTCGTGGTGAATCCGGAAGCCACCACCATTTACAATCCGACATTTGTCTTTTATGATACCAGTTACGACGCTGCGGAGTGGGATTGGTATTTTGGCGATGGTTATTCTGCAAGTCAACAATATGTTCAGCACACCTACGAAGATGCTGGAACATTTCCTGTAGTGCTAACAGTCACAAGCGAGCACGGCTGTACAGATGCTTTTCAGAAAAATGTTTCAATTGAAGATTTTTTCAATGTTTATGTTCCCAATACATTTACTCCTGATGGTGATGGGGTCAATGAAGTGTTTTTACCAGAAATGAGCGGAAAAGCTTTTATCGAAAGCTATAAATTCCAAGTAATAGACCGTTGGGGCACCATTATTTTTGAAACCAACGACCCTGATGCGCCATGGGTAGGGGATACCCGAGATGGACTCTATTTTGCCAAAGATGACGCCTATAATTGGCAAGTCATTGTGCAATTGAAGGGCTCTGATGAAAGCCGCGTATACAATGGACATGTGATTTTGATCAGATAATTGCTACATTTGACACGAATAAACAATACATTATGTGGCGCGAAATCGACAATAAGCTTGTAAGAGAGTTCAGATTTAAGGATTTTCAAGAGGCCTTTACCTTTATGACGAGAGTGTCATTTATTGCCGAGCGTCTCAGTCACCATCCCGCATGGTTTAATGTGTACAATTATGTCAAAATCGAATTGAGTACACATGAGGCCGGAGATGTAGTGACGGACAAAGACCGTAAATTGGCCTTAGCAATCGATGAAATTCTGCAATAAGCGTTAACATCGCTTTGCCGTTTCCATTAAAAGATTACATTTGCAGCGCGTTGAAATAATGCTTTTCAATGCAATCAACCTGCAACAACATGACTGAAATAATGGATAAGGCTAACGTCGCCTCCCTTACAGAAAAGATGTCGACTTTTGATCACGAACAAGTGGTCTTCTGTCAAGATAAGTCGACAGGATTAAAAGCAATCATTGCCATTCATAACACAACATTAGGTCCTGCAGTAGGCGGTACACGTATGTGGGCGTATGCTTCAGAAAGCGACGCGATTACGGATGTACTTCGCCTTTCTCGTGGTATGACATATAAAAATGCCTTGGCGGGGTTGAATATTGGCGGGGGGAAAGCGGTAATTATCGGAGATGCTCGTAAAGATAAAAATGAAGCTCTCCTTCGTCGTTTCGGTAAATTCGTCGATAGTCTTGGTGGAAAATATATCACTGCCGAGGATGTCGGAATTTCAACCAAAGACATGGAATACGTGAAAATGGAAACCGATAATGTTGTTGGTCTTCCTGAATTCATGAATGGAGGTGGGGATCCAAGTCCCGTAACCGCTTATGGTGTTTATATGGGCATGAAAGCCAGCGCTAAAAAGCAATACGGAAGTGAAAGTCTCGCCGGTAAAAAGATTCTTGTACAAGGTGTTGGTCACGTTGGTGAGTATCTCGTAGGTCACTTGGTAAAAGAAAATGCTGAAGTGATGATTGCCGACATATATGAAGATCGTGTAAAAGCGGTTGTTGCCAAATATGGTGTGAAGGCCGTATCGATCGATGACGTCTACACGACTCCTATGGACATATACAGCCCTTGTGCATTAGGAGCCACAGTAAATGATGACACCTTAGCCAAATTGACTTGTTCAATTATATGCGGTGCTGCCAATAATCAATTAGCAAACGAATTGATTCATGGGGTGGAGGTTCAGCAGAAAGGAATTCTTTATGCTCCTGATTATTTAGTAAATGCCGGAGGTATAATCAATTGTTATTGGGAAATTATTGGCTACAACCGTGAGGCAGCTATGTCGCAGGCAGAGAATATTTACAATACTGCTTTAGAAATTTATTCAAAATCTGAAGCAGAAAATATTCCAACTTATCTTGCCGCGAATCACTTGGCAGAAGCCAGAATTGCGTCCATCGGGAAAATAAAAATGTCATTCTAATTTTTTTTAATAAGTATAGTCTCCAGCCATGCTCAATCGACGACACATCAGGATAAAGATTCTTCAAATCTTATTCGCATACTACAACGACGAAAAACCTGATGTTGCCAGCTATGAAAAGCAACTTTTCGAAAGCATTGATCGCTTTAGAGAATTGTACATTGCTTTCATTTTGCTTTTGGGCGAAATGCAAGGTCTTGCCATCGAAAAAATCGAGGCAGGAATGAATAAAAAATTGCCTACACACGAAGATCTTCATCCCAACACCAAGTTCGTTACCAATTCACTTTTGCGAATTATTGCGAATAGCAAGAAATTGGACAAAGCTTCAAAAGAGCTCCATTTGCGTTGGGCAGACAATCGTGATTTGTTGAAGCAAATGTTTAAAATGCTCACCGAAACAGATGACTACAAAGAGTACATGAACTCAAAAGAACGTGGGTTCGAGCATGATCGTGAGTTTCTACTTCGTTTTTTCCGTCGTCATCTGGTGAATTATGAATTGATGCATGACTATTTAGAAGATCAAGGAATTTATTGGAATGATGACCTTGATTTGTGCGCAAGTATGGTGCTTCGTACATTGAAGCAAGTGAAGGAATCGGATGACGAAATTGACTTTTTACCTTTATGGAAGGATCCTGAAGATGAAAATGATTATTGTAAATTGCTTTTCCGAAAAACGCTTTCCTTAGGTTCCGAAACGCAAAAACTCATCGGTGACAACACTCCAAATTGGGACGCCGATCGCATAGCATTGATGGATATGATTATTCTTAAAATGGCTTTTACTGAGGCCATGATTTTTGAAACCATTCCACTCAAAGTAACCATGAATGAATACATCGAGGTATCTAAATATTATAGTACGCCGAAAAGCGCAACATTTATCAATGGCGTCTTGGATACCTTGATTCCAAAACTACAGCATGAAGGTAAAATCAAGAAAGTAGGACGTGGATTGATTGAAGAATAACAATGAAATGAATAAGCTGATTGTCATTCTGGGCCCAACAGCCATTGGCAAAACGGCATTCTCCATTGAACTTGCGAAACATTTTCAAACCGAAATTCTTTCTTGCGATTCCAGGCAATTTTTCAAAGAAATGAATATCGGTGTGGCGCGTCCTGATATCTCAGAACTCGCTGCAGCACCGCATCATTTCATTGGGCATATTTCTATTGTTGACGACTATTCTGCCGGACGTTTTGAACAAGAAGGCTTGCTCCTTTTGGAGGAACTTTTCAAAAATCATAATCACGTCCTGCTGACTGGAGGAAGTGGGTTGTACTTAGATGCCTTGCTTAAAGGATTTGATGATTTGCCATCGAGTATAGATGTACGCCAATCATTGATAGCTCTTCATCACGAAATGGGGCTACAACCCCTTCTTGAAGAATTGATTCAATTTGATCCCGAATATTTCCACATGGTAGATCGAGACAACCCGCACCGAATAATTCGGGCATTAGAGGTTTGTCGCGTTTCGGGACAGAAATATTCGGAGTTACGAAAAGGAAAGGAAAAATCAAGAGCCTTTGATGTGGTGAAAATTGGTTTAACCTCAGATCGTGAATGGCTGTATAATCGCATCAATCAACGTGTCGATCAGATGATCTCGAACGGGCTATTAGAAGAGGTGAAATCATTGTGGGATTATCGCCATTTGAACGCATTGAATACCGTTGGTTACAAAGAAATATTTGACACTATAGAAGGCAAACATTCTTTTGACCAAGCGATAGACAAGATCAAACAGCATACGCGTAACTATGCCAAGCGTCAATTGACTTGGTGGAGGCGAGAAGAAGACATTCATTGGATAAGGATTGATCAGTCAACCAATCCAATCGCCGAAGCACTTGAGATCATTAAAAATTAAACATATTTTGAACTAGGCGATCGCTTGCTTCTAAGCCTTGCTCTATGATTTTATCTATCCAAACAGGATAACTCGCTTCATCCATTAAAGCTTGTGATGTCTTTATATATCGACGCTTCAAACCATGGGGCGTGTCCACTTCATATTGAATATTCCAACCCAACACCATGACACGAATGCCATGTGCATTTAGTTTAGCAACCAAATGCTGATATTCACCTGCACCTCCGATGATAACGAGAACATCAAATTTTTTAGTCACCGCCAAATCCAAAGCTTCTAACGCGAATCGCAAATCAACTGATTTTTCTTCTGCCTCGCCTGTCTCTGGATCGACTTGTAATGGAAAATAATGAGTGACAATGCCTTGATATATAAGTGTGTCCTCCATTTTTCGCTCATTGGTCAAAATTTCTAGTCGTCGCTGCGCTTCTGGATAGCGGGTTTCTAAAGCACTGGTCGGAAAACGTCCACGAAACCAATGCGCCTCGGTCACTTGAACCAAGTTGTATCTAGAATGCTCCAATTGAGCCACCTTGTGGCGGATATAATTTGTAAAACCGGAATAGTAAAAGCTCTTTCCGACAGAGCTATGGTATTTGTAATAGGTGTTTACCTGAAGAAAAAATGATCCGTCGATAAACATGCCGACACGAGTCAGCTTCACGGGTTCGTGCATAGGAGAGAGATTAATAAAAATTCAACGCAAAAATGCTGCAGCGAATATAATGGATTTGTTAACCCTCCATCATGTCGTTACCTGACTTCGTATTCTTACGCTTGAATAACGAAGAGTCCATCTTGCCAAACTTCCATGAAACCTGCAATCGCCAGAGCTGAGGATCTCTGCGTCTAAAAGTATCCTGAATAAAATATATGGATTCCGAATGGGTTTCTGTTACTCGCGATCGTAGTACATCAGACATACTGAGAGTTATGCTGAGATTTTTAC
>JBMOFW010000158.1:0-6607 GCA_049318685.1 Flavobacteriales bacterium | reverse complement strand
TATTATTACTATTAGGTTGTTGATATTGAGCTGGTTGCTGATATTGAGTTGGTTTTTGTTCGCTTGTTTCGTGCTTGATTGAAGTACAACCTGGCCTGCACTATTATACACACTGATTTTTTCAATGTGGGTAGATGCTGTGATCGAGATGAAGTCGGAAGCCGGATTTGGATAGATACTCACCTCAAAATTGGCATTTTCGCTGATATTGTCTACAATCACTTCGCTCTCTCCAGTGCAGCCGTTTTCATCGGTATAAAGCAATTCATACACAGAACCGTCAGCCGCTGTGAATGGAGGAAGAGTCGTGGCTTCTACACCATCGATAAGCCAAACTTGATCCCCGGCGCCACAGTTTTGACAATAGACAGTTTCTGTAGCTGAATCATAGAAAGCGATTGGATTGGGCAAAGCATCGACATTCACATCGAAGGTTTCAGTGTCAACAAAACTTCCCCAAGTCATTTCTACAGTGATCGTGTATACACCAGCATTGATATACGTAAAGCTATTATCACCGTTATTGATGCTCTGTTCCCCGAGGCCGGTTCCCCAGTCTATAGAGGCTGTGGCACCATTTGGAATATCGGTTATATTCATCACTTCAACTTGTGCTTCTCCACAAGAATTGAATTGGTCAAAATTCAAACTCAATTCAAATACAAGTAGATTTTCACTTTCATTGGAGCATCCATTGTCATTTGTAATTTCAACGTTGTAGAATCCATTGTCAAAGGCCAAGTTTTGATTTAGGGCACTTACAGTTGAGCCATTGAGTGTTGTAAGATCGCCGTCGATAAACCAAGAGGTTGCCAAATCAGTACAACCAACACACGCCACTTCTGCTGTTGCCTCATTGAAAGAAATGGTTGGGGTATTGGGCGATGCAAAAACTTCAATGCCTTCAACCGTTGCGATGGTCGAAACATCATCAACGGTGTAAACATACTCAAGCGTATGTGTCCCCGCCTCTTCGATGATGATCTGGAAAGATGGTGAACAGTTTGAAGTAATCTCATTTCCATCCAACATGAATGTACAAACACCATCTGCTGCAACGTCAGTGCTATTGCTTATTGTTAGCGTCAGCGGAGCGCAACCGCTCATGATGTCAACAGTAAAAGTAGCTTGATCAAACAAACAACTTCCATCATTCACATTGGCTGTGGGGTTGAAATTGGTCGCTTCCGGATTGGTACAGCCGGGATATAAGCAACTGCCATCATCTTCCAATGCATATTCATTGTAGTTTGAAGCGTTGGGATCAGTACATCCCAAGTATTCGCATGATTCATTGTCATTGTTGGCCTCAGGGTTATAGTTGCTTGCATTGGGATCTAAACATCCACTAATGATGCAAGTTCCATTATCTACATTGGCCTGAGGATCATAGTTGTCCGCTGTTGGATTGGTGCAACCCAGATAGGCGCATGATCCATCGTCTTGATTCGCGTTTGGATTGAAATTATCTGCTTCTGGATCTGTGCAGCCTTGGTATATACATGAGCCGTCGTCAACAGTCGCTTGAGGATTGTAATTGTTTGCTTGGAAATCCGTGCATCCTAGAATGAAACAAGAACCGTCATCAACGTTGGCTTGCGGGTCGTAGTTTTCTGCAGCTGGATCCGTGCACCCCCAATACTCACAGTTTTGATTTACCGTAGCTTCAGGGTTATAGTTGTCGGCCTCTGGGTCGGTGCAACCTGGAATGATGCAACTACCATCATTGACTGTGGCCTCTGGATTATAATTTTCTGCGGTGGCAATGGTACAACCTTCGATGAGGCATGATCCATCTTCTACTTGAGCTGTCGGATCGTAGTTTGAAGCTATTGGATTTGTGCATCCTCCGATTAAACAACTCCCGTCGTCTTCTGTAGCTATGGGGTCATAATTAAATGCTTCGGGATCGGTGCAACCTGGAATCAAACAAGAACCATCGTCCCAATTGGCTGTAGGATTAAAATTCGATGCCGTTTCTGCAGTGCATCCAGGATAGCGGCATGAGCCATCGGATGCTGTCGCACTGCTGTTATAATTCATGGCTAACGGATCGGTGCATCCTGAATTCACTCCGGTGTTGAACATGTTCAATCGTACCATAGGAATTTTGGATAAATAGAACAGTGAATTCAAGTTGTAAAACTTAATGAAACAAGTCGATTCCAAAGCCTCTCCAGAGCGACCTACACGCAATGGTGTCGATGCGTCTAATCCTTGCACCATTACATAATAAACAGAATCTGCCCATATATCCAGAGGTGTGATAAGGGGTAAAGTAACCATGTACTCCTCATTCACCGCATTGATATCCGCTGCGTTGATTGTATAAGGCGCGGATTCAGCGAGGACAGTTGTATAGGACTCATCATACACTACTGCTTTTATTTGACCACCTATTTGAGTTCCTTCAGCCAATCCTACACCAATACTATTGCACGTTCTAGTGATTCCATAGCCATAATAAATATTTCCAATTTCATAGGCTTCCGTGCTATACAACCCAGGCGGATTGTATGTGTCTTCCAGCCCGCCCTCATCGCGGGCCCATGTAAATTGGCTAATGGAATAATCAAGTGTATCCACATTGTTGTCAAAATTCTCATCTGTCTGCGACTGTTGAATGCGCAAGGCCACTTTGTAGTCTCCCAAGGTGGAAGATGGGGTAAATGACAACGGAGAAAGCAAATTTGTTACTTGTCCAGCAGACAAATTAACCGAGTTCGAATTTTGAGAATCAACAACTTGATTTGATGCGTCTAAAACTGTTGAGTAAAGCACAACAGAGTTTTGGGTGAATCCTCCAATATTCGATGCTTTCCCACGGAATCGAAGTGATGGCAACATATTGACTGGATATTGATCATACTCCATCATGTTATAAATATTGTCCGGAGTGGTATTGTAGGTATAACCGGCATCGACCAGCATGATATCGTTGTCGTTCGCAGAGTAAATGGATACATCATCAATTAGCCACCAATAATAAATTCCGGTGAAACGGAATCGAATTTTAACATTGGATTGGTTGGCAGCAATGGAAGAAATGTTGACTGTTTTCCACTCAACATTCGAAGATGTACCGCCAATATTGGTCCCGGCTACGATCCAAGTTGTTCCTCCGTTCAAGGAGACTTCTACAGCTGTGGTCGTAGAATAGTGTCGGAATTGTTGTTGAAAGGTGAGAACAACAGAAGTATATCCTGTAAAATTTAAAGTGCCTGTAGTTAATGAGGCATCATGCGGAGCGGGAGCAAGTCCGCTGCCGAATCCTTCACCACACGCAATCCCCGGGTCATCCCAATAATTGGAATCGAAAATAAAAAAACCATTCGAGAGGGTTTGAGAATTCAAAGGGAGTGATCCGCTTGCGCAGGAACCTCGAGAGCAAACGGCATTGTTCGGGTCAGTATTTGGACCGCGATATTCCCAAAGCGCTATCGGATTTGTGCTCGTATTTGTCCAATCCGTAGGAAGGCCGTTAGCGAAATCCCAATTATAGAGGACTTCTCCGAGCACCTGGGCGTTAGAATAACACGAAGAAATAGCGATAATCGCTGCGATGAGGGACACAATTTTCGTCCGCATGTTCAGATTATTTTTATTTAGATTTTTGTGCGCTAAAGATACAACGAGCAGTCTATTCACCCTGCTCTTTGCGCCATTTGTTGAATAAATCCAAAATGATTCCATCAGATAACCCTATTTTAGGTACAATCATTTTTTGAATGTTAGCATAATCCATTAATCGAAGATAGATTTCACAAGCCGGAATAATCACATCAGCTCGGTCGGGTTTCATTCGCATTTTAGTAATGCGTTGGTCCATACTCAACGCGGAAATGCGCTCATATAGATGTTCTATCTCCGTTCGAGAAATCAGCTGGGTGGGTTTTTTTCCGGCGATTTTAAAAAGCGTATTGATATTGCCACCTGTGCCAATGGCGGTGATTTCTTCATCATTTTCCAAGGCACTTTGTATCCAGCGTCGTGCTTTGTCCCACACTTTGTTATCGGAGGCTCCACTGAGCATACGAACGGTACCCAATTCAAAGCTTTTTCCTTTAAGACGTTTGCCATTGCGTAAAAGCGTCAGTTCAGTGCTACCTCCACCGACGTCAATGTATAAGTAGGTGCCTTCCTGATGTAGATTTTGAGCGAAATAATTAGCGAAAATCAAGTTCGCTTCTTCGTCACCACTCAAAATTTCAATCTGAAGTCCTGTGGTGTCTTTGATTTTTTTTAGAACAGATTTGCTATTTTTTGCTTCTCGCATGGCGCTTGTGGCGCAAGCTCGCATCAATTGAATTCCATGCACGTCCATGAGAAAATAAAAGGCAAACATCGTATTGACCAATTGATCAATTTTTTCTTTACTGATTTTTCCTTTCGTGAAAACATCTTCTCCTAATCGCACGGGAACGCGCGTTAGACTTACCTTTTCAACGTGATATTCTTCCCCATCGAGATGCACTTCTTCGATCAGGAGTCGAATCGCATTGGATCCAATATCTATGGCGGCAAATTTCAATTAGGTGGATTTAGGGGTCAAAGAAAAGAACTAGCTCTTTTTTTTCAATATTTCGTAATACGTTTCTTGAATATTTACAGGCTTCAATCCTTTGGAAATCAGTCGGTATTCGTTTTTTAATGTTTTATCAACAATCCTTACTTTTCCGTCATGACGAAGCTGATGGTCAAGGAATTCTTGAATCTCTTGCTGAATATGAGGTGCATAAATGGGAACCGATACTTCAATGCGATGGTCGATGTTTCGGGTCATCCAGTCGGCACTCGAAATAAAATAAAGCGGTTTACCCCCGTTAGCAAATACAAAAATACGGGTGTGCTCGAGATAACGGCCAATGACACTTATACATTCTATATTTTCACTCAAGCCCTTTACTCCAGGTACCAAAGAACAAATACCCCGAATGATCAATTTGATTTTAACACCCGCTTGGCTGGCATCGTATAATTTCCGAATGAGCGGAGCGTCAACTAGATTATTCATTTTCAGAATGATCCACCCCGGTTTTTTCTTTTCAGCCTGCTCAATTTCATCATTGATCATGTCCATGAATTTCCGACGTGTATTGAATGGAGAAACCACCAAATGACGGAATACGTGGCGCGTATAATTGCTCTCGAAAAACTCAAAAATTTTCCGCACTTCTCGTCCAATTTCACGGTCTGCTGTGAGAAGCGACATATCAGAATAAATGTGTGCCGTTTTTTCGTGAAAATTACCCGTGCCAATGTGGGAATAGCGCACAGTGCGTGTACCTTCTTTTCGACTAATCTGAATGATTTTACTGTGCACTTTTAACCCATGCACTCCGGGAATAACTCGGGCTCCGGCTTCTTGCAGTTTGCGGGTAATGGCAATGTTGTTTTCTTCATCAAATCGCGCCGCAAGCTCGATGACAGCGATCACCCGTTTCCCATTGCGCGCCGCATTAATTAAGGCATTAATTATTTGGGAATGCTTGGCAACGCGGTATATGCTGATACGAATAGTTCGAACAAGTGGATCAATCGCTGCTTCTCGCAAAAAATCCAATAAATTACTGAAATTTTGATAGGGATAATGGAGCAGAATATCTTGCTTTTTTATCTCCGCGAGTATACTTGTCGCATTCTTAATGACAGGATGTTTGAGCTCCGGAAGTGGCTTGTGACAAAGGTCTTTGCGACCAAAGTCAGGAAAAGACATCAAATCCTTTTTATTGTGATACCGTCCACCTGCTATAGCGTTTTCGTTGTTTTTTAATTTTAATTTTTTCAACAAGAATTCGAGAAAGGCTGGGGGAATAGTTTTGTCGTAGTTCAATCGCACATACTCTCCACGTTTTCTTTGATTTAGACTTCGCGACATCTTCTCGACTACTCCTTTTGAAAGGTCATCATCGATGTCGAGTTCAGCGTCTCGTGTCACTTTGAATGCGTATGCTTTCGCCAAATCATATTCAAAAATGCCAAAAACTTTCCGTAAACGATAGCGAATCACATCATCAATAAACATGACTGTCTTCTTCTCGTCTTTTCCTGAGGGGATTTCGATAAATCGAGGCAAAGCAGTGGGTATTTCCATGAGTGCATAAGACCCGTGGGTCGTTGCTCCTTTATATCCCAATTCAATGGCAAGGTAACTAGCACTGTCATCCAAAGGTGGAAATACTGATTTCGCATTGAGCATTATGGGCACCAAATATGGCCGGACCTTTTGCTCAAAATATTCTTCTACATATCGTTTTTGCGTTGAACTGAGCTGAGTTTCATTGATGAAATGGATATTTTCTTTAATCAGTTCTGCGGTAATCTGTTTAAACCCTTTGTCAAATTTCTCTTGAAGTTTTTTAACTTCATTCAAAATTTGAGCGATGGTTTCTTTGGGATTAAAATCCATTGGGTCAATGGATTTGGCAGAATAGGAGAGTGCGCGTTTCAAAGTAGCGACACGTACTTTGAAAAACTCATCCAAATTATTGGAGAAAATGCATAAAAAACGCATTCGCTCTATTAATGGTACTTCTTGATCAAGAGCTTCTTGCAAAACGCGGTCGTTAAACGATAGCCAAGAAATTTCTCTATTGATGAATTCAAT
>JBMOFW010000157.1:0-6633 GCA_049318685.1 Flavobacteriales bacterium | reverse complement strand
ACCAAAACAAAGAAATCTACGCTGCTTTTTATAGCAACGAAACAGGATCTTACGAATTTATTGTTCCTGTCGGATTCGAATACGAGATTTCATTTGGCGGAGCCACATACGTCAATAAAAAAGTATATATCGATGCGCGCCAAATTCCACAGCGCAAATCCGGATATGAGTGCAATTTGGATGTGGGACTGTTTAAACCGGTAACGGATATTGAATTCCCCACACTCAACGAGGCCTGGGTGAAAGTGCGATATGACGCAGAATACCACCAATTGGTCCCTGATTATGATTACACGGAGGAACGTGCCATGGAACTTGATCGTCAAATCCGAAAAGCCCGCAAGGCGAAAAAGGGATTCTAGCCTTTTTGACAATTTTATAACTGAATATTTTTTTTACCCGCTAATTTCGTCCCGGCTTTACCATGAGCCGGGACGTTTATTTTGGAAAAAACAGAAGAAAAAGAAAAGAAGCGCATTTCTAAAGAAGCGCTTAAAAGATCACTCCGTGTTTATCGCTACATCAAACCCCATGCTGCTCTATTTACTATTGGCATGGCCCTTTTGGTGATTTCGGGACTTATTGTCATTGTAATTACCGCTCTCCTTGGTCGATTGGTGGTCCGTCCAGAAGACAACGGACTCTCGATGCCCGGTGGAAACATGACCAATCAATTGCTGGAGTCTTTGAATCTTCAAAATTTGTGGGGCGATACAGGCAATACACTCTTCTTGCTCGTTCTTTTGCTGATTATTCAAGGTGTCTTTTCGTTTTTCCGCGTCTACATTTTCGCCTATGTAACAGAAGATGCAATGATGAATCTTCGCAAGGACGCATTTGCGGCTGTTATTCGCATGCCGATGCAGTTTTTCAATGAACGTCGTGTAGGTGATCTATCAAGTAGACTATCGTCAGATATCTCCACCATTCAAGAAACACTTACCACGACCATTGCTGAATTTATTCGACAGATCGTGATTATAGTAGCTGGAGTAGGATGGTTGGTTTCTTATTCTTATAAACTTACCCTAGTGATGCTCGTCTCACTTCCGGTGATGATTATTCTCATCGTTATTTTTGGCAAATTCATAAAAAAATTAGGAAAGGCCACTCAAGAAAAAGTAGCGGAATCAGCAGTTATTGTCAATGAATCCTTCACAGGAATAGTCAACGTGAAATCATTTAGTAACGAGCACTATGAAGTGGGGCGTTTTTTTAAAAGTGTTGCCGAAATTCGAAAGGTGGCCATGAAAGGAGCTATTTGGAGAGGCTTGTTTGGTACGTTCATCATTGTATTTCTCTTTGGCGCACTTGGTCTAGTTATGGGCGTTGGAGCATATCTCCGCGATAAAGGTGAAATTGATCCTGCAGCAATGACATCGTTCATCTTCGTCACCGGATTGGTGGCTGGCTCAATTGGTGGATTGGCGGCACAAATGGGCGCACTCAGCCGAAACCTTGGGGTAATTGAGGAAGTTATGGACATCCTCGATCAAAAAACAGAAAACATCCCCTTGGAAAAAAAGAATCCCGAAACTAAAATCTCAGGGCAAGTTGAATTCAAAAAAGTATCGTTTCACTATGATTCCCGTCCGGATGTCCAAGTGTTGAAAAATATATCTTTTGATGTCTATCCCGGCCAACAAGTTGCGCTTGTTGGATCATCGGGTTCTGGTAAATCGACCATAGCGGCCCTCACTCAACGATTCTATGAGCCCAAATCTGGTGAGATTCTGTTTGATGGAAAAAATGCTGCTCAAATTGAGTTGTCTGACCTTCGCTCACAAATGGCGTATGTGCCGCAAGAAGTCATTTTGTTTGGCGGAACCATTCGTGAAAATATTGCCTATGCTAAGCCGGATGCATCAGAAGAGGAAATACGCGATGCAGCAGCGAAGGCCAATGCATTGCAGTTTATTGAGTCATTTCCTCAAGGAATGGATACCGTCGTCGGAGATCGCGGTATCCAACTATCAGGTGGCCAGCGACAACGAATAGCCATTGCCCGAGCTATGCTCAAAAATCCTACAATACTCATTCTAGATGAAGCCACAAGCGCATTAGACAGTGAAAGTGAAAAATTGGTTCAAGGAGCATTGGATGAATTAATGAAAAATCGCACTTCTATTGTCATTGCTCATCGCTTATCGACAATTCGGAATGCGGATAAAATAGTCGTAATTGACGCTGGTGAAGTCGTTGAAACCGGAAATCACCAGGCATTGATCGCTAAGGAAAATGGTATTTACAAACGTCTTTGCGAAATCCAATTTAGCCGCGAAGTGCAATCCGGCGAAAATCATGCTTAACTTGCGCTACCTTGCAGAAACTACATCGCACAGCTATGACGAAAAAGAAAGCCTTAATCACCGGAATAACGGGGCAAGATGGTGCCTACCTCGCAGAACTTCTCCTGAGCAAAGGCTACGAAGTACATGGGGTAAAAAGACGAAGCTCCCTCTTCAATACGGATCGCATTGATCACTTGTATCATGACCAACACGAAGAAGGCGTAGGAATGACCCTGCACTACGGCGATTTGACAGACTCAACCAATCTTATTCGCTTGGTTCAAGAGACTATGCCGGATGAAATTTACAACCTAGCTGCGCAAAGCCACGTTCACGTGTCGTTTGAAACTCCTGAATACACGGCGAATGCCGATGCTGTCGGAACCTTGCGTTTGCTCGAAGCGATTCGCATTTTGGGCCTCGAGAAAAAAACCAAATTCTATCAAGCGTCAACTTCTGAACTTTATGGTTTGGTTCAAGAGGTGCCACAGAGCGAAAAAACACCATTTTATCCAAGAAGCCCATATGCTGTTGCTAAACTCTATGCGTTTTGGATTGCCAAAAATTACAGAGAAGCTTACGGCATCTTTGCCTGCAATGGTATTCTGTTTAATCACGAATCACCATTAAGAGGTGAGACTTTCGTTACGAGAAAAATTACACGCGGTGCAGCAAAAATTCATCTTGGTATGCAAGAAAAAATTTTCTTGGGTAATCTTGATGCGCAGCGTGACTGGGGACATGCCAAAGATTATGTTGAAGGCATGTGGCGAATGATGCAACAAGAAACGCCAGATGATTACGTGTTAGCCACTGGTGAAACTCATTCGGTAAAGCATTTTTGCGAACTCGCCTTCGGTGAAGTAGGTATTGAATTGGAATGGAAGGGCGAAGGCGTGGATGAGAAAGGATTTAATAAAGCCAACGGAAAAGTAGTTATTGAAATTGATCCAAAATACTTCCGCCCAACGGAAGTGGATTTGTTGATTGGTGATCCAACCAAAGCGCGCACAGAGTTGGGATGGACACACACGCACACGCTAAAACAATTGGTTGCTGAAATGATGAAGGCGGATGTGGAGCTGTTTTCCCGAGATAAATATCTCCAAGCCGGTGGACACAAAGTCATGAATTATAACGAATAATCTGAACAACCAAGCAGGAATTGGCGCAGACTAGATCGAATCTTTACGCAATACTTCGACCATGGATTGGTGCAGGAATTAAAGTGTTCTGCAAACGCATTGTGGCGATTCATGTAGAGCGTATTCCGAAAAATAAAAAAGTGATCTTGATTAGCAACCACCAAAACGCGTTGCTCGATCCGCTGATGGGATGTATATTCTCGACACGTCAATTGCATTGGTTGACGCGCGCTGATGTGTTTAAAATCCCGGCTGTCGCAAAAATTCTGGCCAAGTTTAACATGCTTCCAGTTTATCGCGAGCGTGATAAAGTGCCCGGAATCATTGATAAAAATGAACAAATATTTCGTGAATGTCATGCACGGATTGATGCCGGTGCGATGATCAGCCTTTTTCCGGAAGGCACTCATCGTGGAAAGAAACACATTTTTCAACTGAAAAAAGGCATCGGTCGTTTGGCCTTCGGAGCCATCGAAAGCGGTATTGATCCAAAGGATATTCTGATAATGCCCATGGGCTTGGACTATTCTGATTTCTTTCACTATCACCCTGAAGTGGTTGTGAATTTTGGTAAGCCTTTTTCTATTGATCAATTTTACGCCACCGCAACAACGGATTTAAACAAAGGAATAATTGAATTGCTCGAAGAGTGCAAAGCTCAATTGAGCCGATTGGTAATTGATATTAGAAGTGAAGAAGGATATGAGGATTTGGTGTATTTGAGATCGCTGTGTTTTGCCATTTCCGAGAAACAGGATCTAAAAAATCAGTTTTTCTATTATCAAGCGTTCATTGAAAAGGTACAGCGCCATCCTAAATTGGATGCGATTATTGAATTGTCGCATGAGTACAGAAAGTTTTGCGAAAAGCACCGAATACAGGAATTTGCAGCGGCGGAAAATCATAGTCTAGCAGCTTCTTTTCTAAAGTTAGGACTGTTGTTTCCTTTCTATTTAATCGGTCGAATATTCTTTTTACCCATAGAAAAATTGGTAGAAGGATTTGTACGTGTGAAAATTCAAGACCCGCTCTTCAAAAATTCTATACGCGTTGCTTTTTGGACATTTCTTACACCGATCTACGCACTTATTGTCGCATCTATCACTTCGTTGTTTTTTGAAAAAAGTATTTTGACTTTCTTCTATATCCTTGGTGGTAGCCTCATCACAGGGTTGCTCGCTAAACGCTGGGTTTTATTGAAAAAAGATACACTCGCTCTTTTAGATTTTCGCCAGTTTAAGAATAGTGCAGGCACAAAATATCAGGAGTTTACCACCCTGAGAAATGAATTAATTAAAGCCATTAAAAACATTCACAATAGCCATGTATAAACGGATCAATGGTTTACAACACATCGGAGTTGCTGTAAGCGATATGGACAAGTCGCTAAAATTTTATCGTCGTTTTTTTGGATTAAATATTCCTTTTTTCGACTCTGTTCAACCAGCTCCATTGATGGATGTTTATACGAATAATAGCACCATCACCAAACGTGCAAGCATGGTGGTCAACCTCCAAGGAGGCTGCGCTATTGAAGTGATTTGCCCAACTTCGTTCAAAGCGAAAAAAGCACCTTTTGAAATAGCTGTCGGTGATTTGGGTATTTGCATTACACAACTGAAATGTAAAAACATTCAGGAAACGCATCGTTTCTGCAAAGACAATGGAGCACCGCATGTTACCGATATCAATAATGATCCCTTAGGGCGAGAAACTTTTTACTTGCAAGATCCTGATGGCAACCTATGGCAATATGTACAAGGCGACCAGTGGTATACGGATGCGAAACATCATAGCGGTGGTGTGATCGGTTGTAGCACAGGAGTTTCCGACATGGAAAAAGCGCTGCATCTCTACCGCGATATTTTGGGTTTTGACGAGGTTGTCTATGACAAATCAGGTATTCATGAAGATTGGGCTAGCTTGAATGGCGGCCAAACGACCTACCGTCGCGTTTTGCTTACACAAAAGGCTCAACCTGGCGGGGGCTTCGCAAAAGTTACAGGCAAAACTTATATCGAATTGATTCAATCGCTCGATCGAAAGCCTAAATTTATTTTCGAAAACCGAATTTGGGGTGACACGGGTTTTGCCCATATTGGCTTTGATGTAAAAGGGATGAAAGCCTTGGGTGAAGATCTGGCCAAATCAGGATACGGCTTTACATGCGACAGCAACGATGCTCTTAGCATGGGACAAACCAAAGTACATTGCACATATATTCATGATGATGATCGCACATTAATTGAATTAATAGAAGTGTATAAAGTGCCTATCATGGAGAAATGGGGTATTTTTCTCAATGTCGAAAAGCGAGACCCGCTTAAGCCATTGCCCGATTTCATGCTAAAAGCATTGCGTTTTAGCAGGGTGAAGGACTAACTTTTTCGAAGTTGGCACACCCTTTGGTTTTGGCCTCGTACCTCATATAAATTAAAACAAAACAGGAGGGCCAAAACATGAAAAAGATTTTACTTTTCACTGCTGTAATCGGCCTCTCCGCACTTGCATCACACGCTTCTGCGAGAGGGAATTCCGATTTCGATCTCACTATTTTCGATGCGCGCAAAGTCACCATCGAATGGGATAATCAGATAGCCACGGCGTTCAACCGCTGGTCGAAAGATGACGTGACTGCTGGTTATCATAACATCAAAATTTATCGCGAAGAAACGTATGCGAATGGTGGTCACAAAACCATCCTTTACGACGGAAGTATTCATATTCCGGATAACTCGATTGTCAAAGCCAACTTGGATCGCAACAGGAAAATGGATATAGAGATTACTCCAAAACGTGTATGCGGTACTCCAACTCCACAACACCAAGGTAGACCGGTGGTGAAGCCCGCGAATCGTCCGGTGGCTGTTCCTTCTGATCGTCCTTCGTTAGGGCGTCCCGATGAAGGGCATTGTGGTAATGGTGGCCACGGTTATGTAGCCATGTCGACAGCTGAATTCAATAGTCTGTTGACCCAATTGGACAATGCTTGGTTTGAGGAAGACAGAATGCGTATAGCAAAAATGAACATTGAAAATGCACGTCTCAATTCAGAGCAAGTGCGCCAAGTAGTGGATAAATTTTGGTTTGAAGATTCGCGTTTGGAATTTGCCAAGGTAGCTTATCTCAAAACAATCGACACACAAAATTACCATGTAGTGAAAAGCGCCTTTTGGTTTGCAGCTACTGGACAAGCA
>JBMOFW010000156.1:0-6656 GCA_049318685.1 Flavobacteriales bacterium | reverse complement strand
ACCAACACTTCGTAAAACCTGATATCTTCGTTTCTATGAAAAAATGGTTCTTTTCGTTGTCCTTACTTGCATTGGTGGGGTGTGAAGGTGACCAAACGCTCAGATACAAAATCGGCGGTTTAACGGCCATCCCGCTTGAAACATCTTTGGCCTATCCAGTAGAATTGGAGGGCCACAGTTGTCAGGCAGCTACTTTTGGGTTGAGATTGGATCTGCATTCCTACGAGACCTATAGAAAAGGCAGGTATTTCGATTACTATGAGAGTTATGCTCAATGTGAAAATCCAATCAAGTACCTTCGAATTACGAGTGCTGTTGGTTACAATGCTGCTCATCCAGCAGGTACATTGTTGAATAATTGTTTTTACTATTTCCCAGGTGATTATTCCATGGTGGTAGGTCCATTGTCGGGATCTGAACCGCCCAATATCACCGCTCGGTACATGCAGGATTACGAGACACAAAATTTCCCGTTGTATATGGATTTGTTGTTACTCGAACTACCCGATGGAACAATTGATATGGCTTTTGATGTAGAAATCGAATTCGCTGACGGAACCACCTACGAATCGACCACCCCAGTTATAACCTTGATTCCATGAGAACTGCGGCATTGATAGTAGCTTTTCTTTTCTCTTTTACCGTGTCGCATGGTCAGGAGGAGCCAATTCGTTTGAAATTGGAATTTGGTGGCTTATTCTTTTTTGGTTTGGGGGTCGGCCGATCAAATAATCAAATTGATAACAGGAATGTGGCTCATCTTTTTGAGAATTCACGTCCATATGGATTGGTGCATGCTCCTATTACCGTGGCATTGCGGGATAGTATTACCCAATTTTTTGTGCAATGGCAATTGCTCAAGCTAACTTATGGTGTGAATCCCAATATGAATATCCAATTGTTGCAAGATATCACGCCGTTATACCAAGTAAGTCGTCAATCAAAGTACTCTACAGATGTGATAGACGACTCACCAACTTACATTTCTTCACGAGTTCATAATGTATATGTAGGCAAACATTGGACTTTGTCGAAGAGATGGGCTGTGCTGTCCTCTTTAGGCTTGTCTTACACGAGTGTTAAGCCCACTGATTTTAGTTATGCTTTTAAAGAAAACGATTCAAATGTTTTTTATATTCATTCGTATGAATCAAAACGACTCCGTGGTATTGGGTATACAGCGGCTATGAACTTGAGATTCTATTTGAATAGAGAAATTTATTTGGGGCTCATTTCGAGCTACCACTATTTTCAGAAGAAGGGCACAGTAACCGAACAAGTGGTGGATATGAATAAAGTGGAACTGCCCTCCATCGATCATCATTTTCAATTCAAAACAACCACTTTCAACACGTTTATTAGCCTTGGCGTGGTGATGTAATTGTCATTTTTCCCAACCTTAGAACCTCGCTACATTCAAACCTCTCAACCTTCCAGCCTTTAAACCTCGGCATTGCGCAGGAGAAGTCCACGTGTTTGTTCAGACTCGTTGATTACTTGTGCTACCAATAAAGCTTTGTTGGCGATCAACTCGTCTTCCAAAGTATCTCCGGTGAGGAGGGGGAGTTCATTGTTTTCGCTGTGATACGGGGCAATCCAATGCGATTTGGGCAAAATGGCCCATTGAGGAAGTTCGCCTTCGAAAAGATGCAATCGGGTGGTGGATACATACCAACCCGCATTGTGCCTTGGATGTGCAAGGTTGGGTGCGTGCCATTGCCCAAGAGCAGAGAAGGGATAAAACAAATATCCCTTTAAAAACACAACAGGAATCACTTGTTTCAAGCCCATTTCATGCAAAACACGTCGGCCTTCTTTGGAGGAAGAAAGGGCTGTTTGGGTGTGGAGTTTTTTCATTTTTAATTCCAACCGATCTGCTGAATTGGGCCCCCACCAATCTTTCCAATTATCGCTTGATCGGGCGGCGTAGTAGTATTTACAGGCTGCTTCTATGTGCAATATTTCATCTGAGTAGCGGTCTTTGACGATAAAATCCATTTCGCCGATCGTGCGGCCATCGCGGATGAGCTGCACGCTGCGGGCGATGAGATCAAACCAGGGTGAATGGTCGAACCAGAAGTGAAGCAAGGCCTCGAATTTTTTTCCAACCAAAACTGTGTCTTGCTGTGTTAAAAACTGCCGCAGCGGTTCCGGATTGTGGTCGAGGGCCTCAAACCAAGAGAGATGTCGAAAAAAACGGTCTTTCATCCATTCGTCATCCAATAGTTGAAGCCTAGTCTTGTTGTCGGGATCGGCCAACAATGGCGTAGAACCCACGGCCCAAGCAAGGTCCCGTACTTCAGGATGATGAAAATGGGGTATGGATGGAAAGTTTTTCATACTGTTGCTTTGCGAAGAAACGAAATCCTACCTTTGCCTCCATGCGATTAGTAGCCAATATTCCTCATCCACGCGTCAAGATTGCCATTATGTCCTACAACGACAAGTGGATTATCGAGATTGAAGGGGGGCAATACAAGCAGACTTACAAAATAGGTCATGACAGTGTGAATGGTTTAGAGGACGTAAAAAAACTAATCACCGAAGAATTGCTCGAAGGCACCATGGAGCGATTTGGAGGCATGCACAATGATTTTGGTGATGCATTTAAAAAATTAAATTCATAATAGAAATATGTTGTCTAAACTCTCTTTAGGAATCAATGCACTGCTCATCATAGCTGTAGCTTTTTTGTTTTTCAAAATGTCAAAATTGTCTACGCCAAATACAGCGGAGTTGCTCCCTGCGAATTCGGCGTTTACCTCTCCGGATGGACCCAAAGGTGCAGTGCTTGCTTATGTCGATGGCGATTCACTCAATGCGAAGTATCAATTTATTATAGACAAAACCAAGTCACTTGAGGCCAATTACAATGCGGCTGAATTGAAAGTGCGAAAGGAATACGAGAAACGTCAAAAGGATGTACAAGACATTATGACGTACGCTCAAAACAATAAAGTGTCTGATGAAGAGGCTGCTTTATATGAAGAGCGATTGCAACAACTTCAATATGAGATGCAGCAGATTGAACAGCAGCAGTCGGAAAGTGTTATGAAAAAAGAGCAACAACTTCAATTGGAATTGATGGAGCGTGTGAGCAAGTTTATGGAAGGATACGCCAAATCAAAAGGGATTGATTATGTGGTGAATTATCAACGCAACACGAATTTCATTCTTTACGGAAATAATGCGTATGACGTGACCGCGGAGGTAATTGCTTTGCTCAATGCGGAGTATGAGAAAGAAAAAGCAGCTGGAGGAAAATAATGACGCTTGCTGATCAGAAGAAAAAAGAAAATATAGCAGAATACCTGCTCTTCCTTTGGCAAATGGAAGACCTCGTGCGTGCCATGTATTTTGATATGGATGCCTTGGCCGATTTTATCAAAACATATACGCCAAACGAAGAAGCTTATCAGGAAGAATTGATCTGGTTTAAAGACCTTGTGCGCAAGATGCGCTCTGAGCGCGTCGAGCAGCGCGGACACGTGGCCGAAGTGCATGAATTGATTTTTGAATTGACCTATTTGCACAACACGATGCTCACCGTGGTCAAAGACAAGGATTATCAGGACGCACATCGTCAGGCGCAACCCAATATCAAAGATTATCTGTCTCGCAGCGACGGCAAGGCAACAAACGACATTGAAGTGTGCTTGACCGCGCTGTATGGTTTACTCGTTTTGAGATTAAAGAAAGAGCCTATTTCAGATGAAACGCAACAAGCCATCAATACCTTCACCAATCTGCTCGCACGACTGTCGCATCATTACCGCTTAATGAAACGCGGTGAGATGAACTTCGCTTTGAACTAGGAATGAGGAGTGAGGAGTGAGGAGTTTTATTATATTTCGACATGATAAAACTGAAACACATTTTCGCGCAGATCAAATATGATTTGATAGGCAAGGACTCTCAACGCGGTGTTACCTTGACGTATTCTTGGATGGCCAATCAATTCGGGCATTTCGGGCTCGGATTTATTCCTACTGCAATCATTTACGTGTCGATCGGATATCAGCGCGCTGATGGGGTGAATGCTTGGCCGGCGGCAGGTGTGGCGCTTTTTTGGTTGGCTTTTGAAATTTTTAATTTTGTCAAAAGCGTCTTCAATAATAGAGACAAGAGTGAATTCAAGCCGGAATGGAAGAATGTGATGGGTGATACCGCCCTCGATGTCTTGTTCTTTGCCTTCGGGGCATTCACTGCTGGTGCCATTTTTACACACGGTTTATGGATGATAATAGCGGCTTTTGTTCTCGCCGGCATTGTGCTCATTCCTACTCCTTTTTGGTTTAAAACAAAAATGTTTCAGCAGGAGGCACGATTCCCTTTTCAATTTCGCATTAGCCAGTGGAGTCGCCCGATTACACCAGATAACAAAGCCGTGGTTAAGAATTTTCTCGACTATTCAGGTCATGGAAAACACCTACTGATTTTCGGTCAGAATGGTTCTGGAAAAACTTCGTTGAGCGTGGCCATGGCGAATGAAAAAGCCATCAAACGTAAACCGGTGCTTTATATCACTTGTTTCAAATTGCTCAGCGCGTTCTCCTTTGTCGATCCAGATCGCGATAAACGAGGCTCTATATGGGAATGGCGCGATGCTGAATTCCTCATTATTGATGATGTCAACCCGGAATTACAGCATATGCACGAACTGATTTCTCCGGATACTTTTTTTCGCCTGCTCAATGAGGGCCATGCTTTCGGAGATGCCAATTTGAAAGCACTTCAACGTGCCAACGTGATTTGGGTGTTGGGCGTGGATAGTACCCAACATGATGTGCACAAAGCGTGGGAACTAGCGCTACGCAGTCACGGTATTCAAGATGTGACTTGTCTTTGTTTCTAATTATTTCGCCGTAGCCTTGCTCATTCTGCGCACCATCACAAGTGCCAATAGTGTGGCTACAATGGCGATATAACCTACTATGTTGTAGTTCTCAAGCGGGCTGTGTTCCGATTCTTGATACACAATCATGCCGGCTATGGCGGCAGAAGAGCCTGAACCGAACGACATCACGGCACTATTCAGGCTCATAAAACCTGCACGGTTTTTTGGATCCACCACGGTGGTTGTAATGGTGTTCGCCGGGATCATTCGACCGGTTATAAAAATGAAAAAGAAACCGGCGTTAAGCAATACAACCCATAGTCCCACATGACCAAGATTGGTACTCACCACAATGGTGATCATGGAGAGAAATGCAAAGATGGTAAACACGCGGAACCGTCCCACTTTATCGACGAGTCGCCCAATGAGAAAGCCACTCAATACTGTACAAGCGCCACCCACGAGATAGATATACTTGATGTCTGATTGCTGCAATCCAATATTATTTATATTGTAAGGCGTGAGAAAGCTGATCACTGTAAACTGCCCAAGCACGAGCAGGAAAGTGAATAGCAAAGCGCTGCGCTGAATAGGTGTATTGAAAATATTTCGAATCGCGTCGAGGCGTGAATGCCCCTGCGTTTTATTTTTTAAATGTTCATTGAGTGGTGGAATAAACTTGAATCCGAGCAACCAGAAAGGCAAGCTCAATGCACTAACCATATAGAACGGTACGTGCCAATTATTATCAAAATAGTCAACTAATGAAAGCGAAAGCGGCATTCCAATCACGGACGCGAGCGAAAACGCAATAGTAACACTGGCCATAGCGCGTCCACGGCGTTCGAGAGGAAACACGTCGCCGATGATACTCAATACTAAACCTCCGAGCAATCCACCGGTGATGCCGGTGAGCACGCGTGTTCCGATAAATAAATAATAGTTGAGCTCAGGATTGGATGTAGTAGGTACAATGGCACTTGAAATTGTGCCGATCATGAATCCGAGGTAGGCCGTAAGCAATGCTTTTTTACGATCGAGATTGTCCAAATAGAATACGCCCAACAATGAAGTGACTCCGGCAGCAAGACCATATGAACTTACTAGCCAGCCATGTTGACTGGGACTAATCTCCAGGCTTTTCTGAAGGATATCTCCCATGGGCATCATAATCATGAAGTCCACGATGTTGGTGAATTGAATGGAGGCTAAAATGATAAGTAATAAACGCTCGTTGATTTGATTATTCAAAATGTGTGGTGTTTGATAGCGAGTAATGTGGTTTCTTTATAAGGATGTCGAATTGGGAAAGGAGTCGGCTCAACGTATTTAAAAATAAGGCTCAGGAAAACATTGGAGATTCTGCCTGGATGGCGGATACAGCAGCGGAGATCAACGGGAAAAGCACCTACGGTAGATTTAATTTCTCCAGCCGTTCGCCCAAAGACGATTCGGTGTTTTTTTCTTTCTATGGCTATGGATATATAGTCGTAAAGCATGCGAGAATACAGTGCAAACTGAGTATTGACGCGGTAGTCAATGCCTACCACAAATGCCTCTAGACCTTGATCACTATCTAGAGCAATAGAAAACCCAATCATGCGCTCTTGTTCCCAATAAGAACGGAAAATAAGCTTGGCGCTCATTTCGCGCTTCATGCAAGCGAACAAAGCCACGTTTAAATGACCAATTTTAAAATCGGCTTTTTCGTGTACATTGTCATAAAGTGCCTGAATCCGTTCAGCATATTGCTCAATTTCGGTAGCTGTTAAGTCGCGGACAATTAATTCCGAACTTCTGTTGAATGCCGCTCTGGCCT
>JBMOFW010000155.1:0-6664 GCA_049318685.1 Flavobacteriales bacterium | reverse complement strand
AATTAGTAAATTGAGAATTAAATAAAGGACGTACCTGAATATTTTGGTCTACGTCTTCATAATAATTATTTAGTCCGAAAGCGGGTGCAGTGCGGGTTCCATTACTCCAATAGTTACCAAAAGTGCAGTTGTCCATGGCGTATTTGCCACCAATCGAGAAATATGCACAGGATTCTCCGCAATTCGCCACAAGCAGATTTTCACCTTTAATCGTTCCTCCCTGACCAAATAAACCAACTCCGGACATGTTGTAAATCTTCGTGTTGCGAACAACTAAGCTGTAATTGGAAGAGGAATAGTCCACTCCGGTGGTATCTACTTGAATACCCATTCCACCATTTTTCAAAATAGCGTAGTCAATTTCGCTACAAGCACTTTGGTAAATCCAAATCCCCCCGCGCGAGACGGAGGCTGTAGTTGGTGCACCGCCGGATTCCACTGTAAAATCCAACTGAATCCCCCATTGACCAGGAATATTCGCATAAGAAGATTCTAGTCGATCCCCTTGAAAAACAACTTCATTGTTCAATTCTCCATTAATATCAATACATCCTTTATAAATATAGAGACCGCTTTTAGAATGGCAATAGACTTGGGTCCCGGCATTAATGGTTAGTGTATTTCCTTCATCAACGGCCACAATCCCGAAAATGACATGGGGTTTGTCATTATTCCAAACTTCATTTGCATCCAATACCGTTAAAGCGCCAATATTTCCGTGATAAAACGCATCTTGTCCATAAGCGGAAAGATTCACCTTCTGGGTATTTCCATTTGTTACAAAAACGATATTGTCTTCAACTAAAAAGGGTAGATTGGAATTGCCTGGATCTACTGTGACTTCGACGAAAATATAGAGACTGTCATTCGGTAAAATTTCGATGTTTTCGAATTGATGTCCATCCATACCATCTACATTGATACGGAATTGGGACTGCGATCCTCCTTCAAGAGATATAGAACTGATTCGAATAGATTCACCAAAAGGATTTTTAACACGAAATGCCTCTGTCGTGCTTCCAATGGTGGTAAATACAGTGTCAAATTTGACGGTGTCAGTGGTGAATTCCAAAAGCGCACTGCTGTCTTCGTTAAATTCTTCGCGTCGGCATGAAGACAACGAAAAAATGGCAGAAAGCAGAATTAATATAGGAATAAAGAAGAATAATTTTTTCATCATGGGGAGGCAAAGATGCATCGCATACGGACTTTTTTTATAATTATTGCACATGAAATCTCCACTTGGTTCAAAAAAACATTACGAAGAAGCACTTACTCATTTTAAGTCAAAAGACAAGAAATTGGCCGCTATAGTGGAGGAAATTGGCTACAAGAAGCTTCACTTCGAAGTGGATTATTTTGAATCTTTGGTCAGTGCCATTATTGGTCAACAGGTTTCCGTGGCAGCCGCGGCATCCATACAAAAGAAGTTGACCCAAGGCATTGGTGGTCAGATTATTCCTTCTGCTTTTGTAGGCTTAACTAAAGAGGATTTGCGCGTATTTGGAGTAAGTGGCCAAAAAGCCAGGTACTTATTGGATTTAGTCGAACATTTTGTTGGGAATCCGGAGAAATACGAGCATTTGGATGAAAAAAGCGATGAAGAAATTGAAAAGATGCTAGTAGAAGTAAAAGGCATTGGACCATGGACGGCGCAGATGTTTTTGATGTTCACCATGGGACGTCCAGATGTGTTCGCCCCTGATGATCTCGGGTTGAAATACGCTATGGCTCAATTGTATGGTTGGAAATCCATTCCTGAGAAAAAAAAACTACTCGCTGTTGCACAAAAGTGGAGTCCTTATAAAACACTGGCCAGTAGGTATTTGTGGATGAGTCGAAAAACCAATTTATAAAGATTACGGGATAATACTGATGCAATGCAACCTTGTTAGGAAGACATTTGTCCTGTACAATGCATCGAATATTCATCGACGAGCGTTAGCATGCAATCGCTGAACTATCTTTGCACCACGACCAATCTCTAAATGAGGAATATTACGACTAAACTAGTACTGGCGATATTGTTTTCGTTAGGGTTACTTTACGTGCCCAATTTTGCATTTTCGCAATGTCAAGCAGATGCAGGGCAAAATGTAACTATTTGTGCAGGGGAGTCAGTGACTTTGGGAGGAAATCCCACAGCGGTGAACGCCTCCAATCCAGGAAGTGTAACCTACACTTGGAATAATGGTGCAGGAAATACGGCGAATCCAACTGTATCGCCGAATACCACGACCACTTATACAGTGAACTTAGGTGGACCAGGAACCACTTGTCAAGGCGAAAACGATCAAATAACAGTCACCGTTTTGCCCGCACCAACGGCGAATTTTACAGCTGCGCCTCTTAATCAGTGCGCAAATTTACCGGTCACATTTACCAATACAACAACTGGATGTACCAACTGTACATACAGCTGGAATTTTGGCGATCCTTCTAGTGGAGCGTCAAACACGTCATCTTCAGCTTCGCCTTCTCACACATTTAGTGCTGTTGGAAGTGGTAATCAAACCTACACCGTAACACTCACGGTTACATCTCAAAACGGCTGCTCTGATTCCCAAACATTGCAAGTCACCGTTAAGCAAATTCCGGATATCGACCTTCAGGATCCGATCAATGGCTTTGCTCAATGCACTGGAGACGCGGTATTTCCTGTTACCGTTTTTGATGGCACAACTCCTTCTACAAATACAAGTTATTCGATCAATTGGGGCGACGGAACTACCAATTGGACAGGTACAACCTCCCCAACGGGTGTGACACATACGTATAACACGATTGACGTTTTCGATTTGGTATACACCGTCACCGGAACAAACGGCTGTACTGTTTCCGAAACCATTTTTGTCTCCAACATCACCAACCCGTCCATTGGTGCGGCAAATCCTGGTGGTACCCAAGGATGTGGTCCATTGACCATTTGTTTTCCTTTGAATAACTACGCTGCAAATCACGAATCCACAACCTACTTGGTAGATTTTGGTGATGGTTCAGCAACACAATTGCTCAATCACCCGCCACCCACCGAGATTTGCCATACCTATACAGGGTCATCTTGCGCATCCGGTGGAGCATATACATTTACAATCACGGCGAACAATAACTGTGATATGTCCGTGGCCACTATTACTCCAGTGCGTGTTTATTCCGCACCAACTGCGGCTTTCACAGCGACACCCGTTCCGGCCTGTGTGAATACCTCTATTACCTTTACCAATACATCTACCTTGGGCTACAATAACCAATGTGCTCAAACGACTTTATTTACTTGGTCATGGGGCGATGGTAGTCCAAATACAGTTGTAACCACCACTGCAGCTCAATCCCATTCGTATTCCGCTGCTGGTAACTATACAGTCACTTTAAGTGCTCAAAACTCATGCGGCACATCTACTGCGCAACAAGTTGTTTGCGTGGAAACGGCTCCGACGCCAATTTTCACGGTCAATGCAAATACAGGATGTTTTCCCTTCGCAGTAACTACAGACAATACTTCAAACAATGGAATTCCATGTTCAGTAAACTATACATGGTTGGTTGATTATGTGGACTTGCCTTGTGATCCAGACAATGGATTGTATAGCTTCACCAATTCTACATCGGCCTCATCGTTAGAACCTCAATTCTTACTCAGTAGTGTAGGTACTTATACCATTCGCTTGCGCATGACCAATGCTTGCGGAATTTTTGAGGATACGGAAACCATCACGGTCAATACAGTACCTGTGGTGGCGATTAATCCAATCACCAGCGTATGCAGTGGAACTACTGTAACTCCAGTTGGTGTTGTGGATGCGTGCAATTTACCGATTACAAGTTACGCGTGGTCTTTTCCGAACGGAAGTCCAACAAGCTCGACAACGTTAAGCCCAGGACCAGTGACCTATCCAACAGCTGGGAATTATACGATGAGTTTGACCGCAACCAATGCATGCGGTCCGTCTACGGCAACGACGCCTGTAACGGTATTGAATCCACCAGTGGTGAGCATTTCAAGTACAGCTGTGAACAACGCAATTTGTTTGAACTCCAATACGACCTTGACGGCGACAGGGGCGGGTTCGTATACTTGGACATCAAGTGGGACATTATCTTCTTCAAGCGGTTCAACAGTGACGGCTTTTCCCACCACCACGACTACATATACGGTCTCTGGTACATCGGGAACATGCACCGATACTGAAACGTTCACGCTAACTGTTAACCCATTGCCTTCACCAAGTCCGTCTGGTACCTTTGTCATGTGTGCCGGTGAAACGGAAGTACTGGGAGTCAATGTGACTGGAGGTGCCGCTCCTTATTCGAATTACTCTTGGAATAACGCATCAACGCTCAGTGCGTCCAACGTTCCAAATCCGACGAGCTCCTCAACTGTTTCTTATAATTATACGGTTTCAGTTACGGATGCCAATGGATGTGTTGGTTCCGGAACTATTCCTTTGACCGTTAATCCGCTCCCTGTAGTCAACGCCGGAACGGATATTTCACTTTGTAATCAACCAGTTGCGACGCCGCTCACAGGGTATTCACCGACAAGTGGTGGAACTGGAGTTTGGTCGGGTAACAACGTCACTCCAGCAGGGGTGTATACACCAAATGGGGTCGCTTGCGATAACCTCACATATACATTTACAAATACAGCCACAGGTTGTACAAATAGTGATGTCGTCCAAGTTTGCGTTGTCAATCCTACGAATGCCAATGGAGGTCCTGATTTTGACGTATGTTTGAATGCTCCGGCCGTTGCTTTGCCGACTGGTGGAACTTGGTCGGGAACCGGAGTGGCATCTAATGCTTTCACTCCGTCAAGTGTTGGTACTTTCAACTTAACGTTCACCGTTGGAAATGGCTCTTGCCAAACTACGGATCAAGTCGCCGTTACCGTAAATCCATTACCCGTCGTCAATGCAGGCGTTGACCAAACGGTTTGTTCAGGGACACTTGTCAATTTAAGTGGCACAGGAACGAGCGCGAATGGCACGATCCAAACAACGACATGGAGTTCTCCTTGCGGAGGCATTACAAATTCATTGACACTCACTCCAACTGCAACTCCCACAACTACTTGTGTCTACAATCTTACCGTTGTAGATAGTGAAAGTTGCAGTGCTCAGGATCAAGTCACTGTGACGGTCAATCCTTTACCTACGGTCAATGCGGGGCCTGATTTGAATCTTTGTAATCAGCCGATAGCAACTACCTTGACAGGATTCTCACCGGCAGGAGGAACATGGACAGCTGCCCCCGGAATTGGACTTAGTGGGAATAGCGTTACACCTCAAGGAAACGGAACATTCGATCTTACTTACACCTATACTTCTCCTGCAACCAACTGTACCAATAGCGATGTGATGGTGGTCACAGTGAATTCACCAACCACGGCGGATGCAGGTTTGGATCAGGAAGTTTGTATGAATTCCCCAATCGTAAACTTAGTCGCTCCTGTTCCTGGAGGAACTTGGGGACCGACAAGCATTGTTACAACGACCGGGGTATTTTCTCCTACCACAGTGGGTAGCTTTACCCTAACCTATACCGTAGGATCTGGAACGTGTTTGACGACTGATGATATGATCCTTACGGTCAATCCGCTTCCAATAGCGAATGCAGGATCTGATCAAGTGATTTGTTTGAATGACACGATTCAACTGATTGGCTCGGGTCAAGGCGGAACACCGCCATACAGTCCAGTCAATTGGAATTTTCCATCCACATTAAGCAATCCAAGTATTTTCAGTCCTCAAGCATTTCCATCCGTTACAACGAATTATACTTTAACGGTAACAGATGCTAAAGGCTGCGTCGATACTGATCAAATTTTAATTACTGTAAATGGACTTCCGGTGGTCAATGCCGGTAACGATTTAACGCTTTGCGATCAGCCTATAGCTGAAGTATTCACTGGGTTTTCGCCTACATCGGGAGGAACGGGAACATGGTCTGGGCCTGGAATTACAGCCTCGAGTGGCACGTTTATGAGCCCCGGAGTAGGAACATACACATTGTACTATGAGTTTACGGCAGGTGGAAATGCTTGTTCAAATGTAGATTCCATCGTGGTTACTGTGAATCCGCCGATCATAGCGAATGCCGGTCCGGATCAAACGTTTTGTTTGAACGATGCTCAAGTTCAGTTTTCTGGCATCACACCCGCAACTGGCGGATCATGGACCGGAACAGGCATTACAAATGCATCAAACGGTATATTCAATCCACAAATCGCTGGTGTAGGTCAGTTTACTTTGACATTGACTTATGGCAGTGGTACATGTTTCACCCAAGATCAATCGGTGATGACCGTGCAGGGCTTACCTACAGTTAATGCAGGATTGCCTGTTACCGTATGCGGAAATAGTGGATCATTTGATATGACGGGCTTTACTCCGTCATCAGGAGGTATATGGGAAGGAACCGGAATAACAAATGCTTCAGTTGGAACCTTTGATCCAACAGTAGGGCAGGGGACTTATCCCGTTTTCTTGTGGTATACTGACCCTGCTACAGGTTGTGCAGATACTTCTTTTGTGAATATCAATGTATCGCCTGTCCCTGTTGCCAATTTCTCTGTACCCACTTTAGGATGTACAAATGCGAATGCAGGTATTGATAACTTGAGTACGGGAGCTACCATATACGAATGGGATTTTGGTGACGGCAC
>JBMOFW010000154.1:0-6799 GCA_049318685.1 Flavobacteriales bacterium | reverse complement strand
AGAATGGGTTGGAGATCTGCCGCGAAATTCGTGAAAAAAATTTGACCTTTCCCATCATTATGCTTACCGCTCGAACGGAAGAGGAGGATAAAGTGAAAGGACTTGAACTCGGAGCGGATGATTACATCACCAAACCATTTGGCATTCGCGAGTTTTTGGCTCGGGTAAAAGCGGTGTGTCGCCGTTTCGAAAAAGAAAAAGTAGACGCCTCACACGAACCGCAAGAAATCTTTTTTCGAGAACTCCAAATAGACAAGGCCAAGCGTATTGTTATTCTTCAGCAAAAGCGGTTAGAACTTACACCCAAAGAGTTCGATCTCCTTTATTTGTTGGCTTCCAACAAAGGTGTGACCTATGATCGGAAAAAACTGCTCAACCTGGTTTGGGGTTACGACTTCGAAGGGTATGAGCATACCGTCAATACACATATCAATCGACTTCGAGCGAAAATAGAAAAAGATCCCAATCAACCGGAATATGTACTCACTACATGGGGCGTAGGTTATCGGTTTAATGATGAAGCATAATGAAAGAAAAATCAACCTCTCGCATTCTTATCTACACCATGGTGGCCATCGTTGTGATTGCTACCTACATCACCGTGAATAGTTATTATACCCAAGTAGCCATTTATCAAGAAAAAGAATTGTTCAAACTGGATTGTATCGCGAATGCCGTGGCCTACAAAATATCAGGCGATGAACACAGTCGCCTGATCAGTCAGTTTCCTTCAGCGCAAGAATACAATCAGGTGATGGCCGATAGTGTTTATAAAGTAATTCATGGTCAAATGACCATGGCGAAGGTCATGACGAAAGTGCCTTCTGAAATGTTTACCGTGGTGAAAGCACCCGAAGCTGAAAAATATTATCAAGCGATCTCGACCGAAGATCATGCTTGGCTGCTAGAACTCAATCATGGTACCAAAGCGTTGGATACGATGTATAGCAAAGGCGGAATGATTGGGCTATACGAGGCACCCGATGGTTATCGCTTGGGAGCAATTTCACCAGTGCGCAATAGCCAAGGCGAAACCGTTGGTGTGTTGGCCGTGGAAGAGACATTTGATTCATTTATCAATAAAGCCAAGGATCAAATTTACTTCAATATTCTCCTTTCCTTGGCTTTCATCTTAGTGATTGGGGTACTGATGTTTTTTAGCGTAAAAAGCATTCTCAAACGTCTTGATCGATTGAATAAAGAGAAACAAGAAGTGGAGAATATGCGCAAGGAATTGGTGGCCAATGTGTCCCATGATTTGCGTACACCTTTGGCGAGCATTCACGGCTATATTGAAACACTGTTGATGAAAAAAGACAGTCTGGACGCCACCACGCAAGAGAAATATTTGAACACAACATTACAAAGCACCGAAAAGTTGAAACAATTGGTGGATGAGTTGTTTGAATTGTCGAAAATTGAAAGCCGCGAGAGAAAATTGAATATAGAAAGCTTTTCCATCAAAGAATTGGCTTTTGATGTGATGTCTCATTTCAATGTGACCGCTCAGGAAAATGGCGTAGAACTGCACGTAAATGCCGAAGGGGAAGTGCCTGCAGTGAAAGCAGATTTGGCGCTAATCGACCGCGCTTTGCAGAATTTGGTCAGCAACGGAATCAAATATTGCTCAAAGGGAGATAAAGTCACAATTCGATTGCACCGTGCAGGGCAGAAGATGCTGGTGACCGTGTCGGATACAGGCAGTGGAATAAGTGCAGATGAACTGCCGCATGTGTTTAATCGATTCTTCAAAGGCAAGACCTCCAAACCCGGAACCGGACTTGGATTGGCCATTGTGAAGAGCATTATGGAATTGCATGGCACTACGTGTAAAGTGCAGAGCAAAGAAGGAGAAGGAACCGAGTTTTCATTTGCACTCGATATTTGATTACTTTCACCACAAATAACCAAACATTTTAATTTATGTCATTTCCATCGGATCTGGAAATTGCCCAGAATTGTCAGATGCGGCACATTAATACAATTGCCGAAAAATTGAACATCAGTGTTGATGACTTGGAGCATTATGGTAAGTACAAAGCCAAGCTTCCACTCAATTTGATTGATGAAGAAAAAATCAAACAACACAAGCTTATTCTAGTGAGTGCCATTACACCTACTCCGGCCGGAGAAGGTAAAACCACCACATCGATAGGTCTTACGGAAGGCATGAATAAAATCGGAAAGAAGGCCACAGTTGTTTTACGTGAACCATCGTTAGGTCCCGTTTTCGGTATCAAAGGCGGCGCAGCCGGCGGCGGATATGCTCAAGTAGTGCCCATGGAAGATATCAATCTTCACTTCACAGGCGACTTTGCTGCCATTGAAAAAGCCAACAACTTGTTGTCTGCATTGATTGACAACAATCTACAGAACAAACAATATAGCCTCGGACTAGATCCACGCAATATTTATTGGAAGCGTGTGATGGATATGAACGACCGTTCATTGCGCGATATCACCATCGGATTGGGAGGCACCGGAAACGGAATTCCGCGTCAAGATGGATTCAACATCACACCAGCATCAGAAGTGATGGCCATCTTGTGTATGTCAAAGAATATTGAAGACTTGAAAGAAAAGCTCGGCAATATTTTCGTGGGATTTACTTATGATCGCAAGCCTATTTATGCGCGTGATTTGAAAGCGCAAGGAGCAATGGCTTTGTTGCTCAAAGACGCCATTAAACCCAATTTGGTACAAACACTCGAAGGCAATCCTGCGATTTTGCATGGTGGTCCTTTTGCAAACATTGCACAAGGTACCAACACCATTATTGCTACGAAAATGGGCTTGACCTTGAGTGACTATGTGATCACGGAAGCGGGATTTGGTGCGGATCTCGGAGCCGAGAAGTTTATGGATATCAAATGCGGCTATGGCAATCTCGCCCCGGATGCGATGGTGCTAGTGGCCACAATTCGTGCCCTTCGTCACCATGGTGGTGCCAAGAAAGAAGAGTACAATACCCCTTCGATGGAACGTGTTACCAAAGGCTTTGAGAATTTGGAAAAACACATTGAAAACTGCCGCAAGTTTGGTTTGAATCCTGTGGTAGCCATCAACCATTTCCCAACCGATAGCGATGAGGAGTTGAATTTTGTGATCGAAGCATGTGCGAAGATGGGCGCGAAAGCTATTGTCGCCCGCGGATTTGCGCAAGGTGGAGAAGGCATGAAAGATTTGGCTCACGCTGTTGTCTCAGAAATAGAAGGTGGTCAGAATAATTTCAAACCACTCTATGATTGGTCGCTTCCAGTGAAAGAAAAAATTGAAAAGATTGCCAAAGAAATTTATGGTGCTGATGCGGTGAATTTCACCAAAGAAGCTGAAGGCAACTTGCGCACTATAGAACGCTTGGGACTTGCCGGTTTGCCTGTATGTATGGCGAAAACGCAGAAATCATTTAGCGATGATGAAAGCAAAGTAGGACGACCACGCAATTTCACGGTAACTGTGCGTGAATTTGAATTTGCTGTGGGTGCAGGGTTCATCATTCCTATTTTAGGCGAGATGATGCGCATGCCCGGCTTGCCAGCCATTCCTGCGTCTGAGCACATGGACATCGACGCCAATGGTAAGATTACCGGTTTGTCGTAATGAATACGCGGAAATATGAAGGTGTAAAAACCAATGCGTCAGGCACTGAAAAAGTGAATGATGCATTAGCGATCGAACATCCTCTTTCTATTTCCATCAATGGACAACCATTTACATTGACAATGCATACCCCCGGACATGAGGACGACCTCATCCGGGGGTTATTTTTTGCCGAAGGCGTATACAAAAAGCGTGAAGGACTATTGAACGCCTCAGTCCTAGAAACTTCCGACGAAGGTTTTTTATCCAAAGTAGATGTATCTATTCCCGAGGAGGAGATGGATACGAGTCAGTTGAATAAGCGCAATTTATTATCGGTGGCGAGTTGTGGTATTTGTGGGAAGACCGAGTTGAGTTTCATCACAACTGAGCCTCTTTCTGGCGGAATGGATCAACAGCAAATCGAGTCATTTGAAGAGATGTTTCGATTGATGGGGGAGAAGCAACAAGGTTTTTCGCTCAGTGGAGGATTGCATGCAGCGGCGATTTTCAATAAGCAGCAAGAGTTGATGGTGATTCGCGAAGACATCGGAAGGCACAATGCCGTGGACAAATGTGTTGGCGCTTTACTCAATCAAGGGAGTCTTCATCAGGGAAAGTATGTATTGGTGAGTGGTCGTGTGAGTTATGAGATCATCACTAAATGTTTTACAGCCGGCATACCCGTGCTAGCCGCAGTCAGTGCTCCAAGTAGTTTAGCCGTCGATTTCGCCAAAGAGCTCGGCATAGCACTTTACGGATTTTGTCGTGAAGGTCGTCAGACGAGGTACGCCTAGAGGTCGGGGTTCGGAGTTCAGGGTTCAGTGTTCAGTGTTCAGAGTTCAGGGTTCGATTAAACTTCAGCCTTCAAACTTCAGCCTTCAGCCTTCATCCTTCACCCTTCAAACTTCAGCCATCATCCTTCAAACTTCATCTTTTTTGTACTTTTGACAATAACAAAAACGAGCAGCAATGATCTGTTTGTTGAGTTTAGCGTAACCAACATAATTTTTTCATGATGAAGATCAGAAGCTGCATCACGGGTTCAGGGAGTTATATTCCTTCTGTTGTCGTTGACAATACGTATTTTTTAGAACATACATTTTTAGAAACCGACGGTTCGGCTGTACAGCGGAGCAATTCGGATATTATCGAAAAATTCAAAGAGATCACCACCATTTCGGAGCGACGTTATTTGTCGGATGAATTGAACAGTAGTGATATGGGAACGTTTGCGGCATTGAATGCGCTGGAAATGGCGGGTGTAGATAAAGAAGAACTCGACTACATCATTGTGGCTCACAATGCGGGAGAGGCTACGGCTGCTGAACGTAAGGTGGATATTATTCCATCCTTGGCAGCGCGCATCAAACAAAAGATTGGCATTAAAAATCCGAATACGGTTGCCTATGATGTCATTTTTGGTTGTCCTGGCTGGTTGCAAGGTTTGATTCAAGCCGATTACTACATCCGCAGTGGGGATGCCAAACGCATTTTGGTGATTGGAACAGAAAGTTTATCACGTATTAGTGATCCGCATGATCGCGACAGTATGATTTATGCCGATGGCGCAGGCGCCGTGTTGGTCGAAGCGCGCGAAGGGGAGTCAGGCATTCTCGGTCACACTTCCCGCACGGATGCGTTGGAGTATTGCAATATGCTTTTCATGGGGAAATCCAAAGGCACGTCGAATGATGATTTGTTTTTGAAAATGCATGGTCGTCGTCTGTATCAATATGCGCTGCAACATGTGCCCCAGGCCATCAAAGCGTGTTTAGATAAAAATGGCATCGATATCAGTCAAGTAACTAAGTTTCTTATTCACCAAGCGAACGGCAAGATGGATGAAGCCATCTTGGATCGTTTATATCAACTTTATAATATCACTGACATCCCTCAAGGCATCATGCCGATGACCATTTCGAAATTGGGAAATAGTTCTGTTGCTACGCTTCCAACATTGTATGATTTAATCATGCGTGGATTGATGGAAGATTGCACGTTGAAAAAAGGGGACCTTGTTGTATTCGCGTCCGTCGGCGCCGGAATGAGCATCAATGCCGCGGTTTACAGGGTTTAGAGTTCAGGGTTCAGAGTTCGGGGTTCAGAGTTCGGGGTTCATAGTTCGGGGTTCAGTGTTCAGAGTTCAGGGTTCAGAGTTCAGGGTTTAGACTTCCCAAATTGATTTCACTATTTTTGAGGGCATAGATTAATTAGAGGAGGGAAGATGAAATCTTTTATGGCCGGAATTGTTAAACGCACTGTGTTTGGAGAAACCAAACGCAATGACCGTAAAGAATACTCTTCTTACGTACTGGCTAAAGGATTTCGCATACTTCGTATTCTGGTGATTCGCAACATTAAAGACATGGTGTTGATCACGCTAGGTGTATTTTCTGCGGCGCTCGGCTTCAAGGGCTTTTTATTGACTAATGACTTTATTGATGGCGGTGCAACGGGCATCTCATTGCTCATTTCTGCCACTACAAAGATTCCATTGTATTGGCTATTGATTGGCGTGAATATCCCGTTCATTTTTATGGCTTATCACACGTTAGGTCGAAATTTTGCTGTCAAGACCGTGTTGGCCATAGGTCTTTTGGCATTCGTTGTGGGCTTTGTTGATTTCCCCAATGTGACCGATGATAATTTGTTGGTGGCTTTGTTCGGAGGATTTTTCTTGGGTGCGGGTATTGGACTGGCGGTGCGGGGAGGCGCTGTGATCGATGGTACAGAAGTTTTGGCCATTTACTTGAGTAGAAAATTGGGACTCACCATTGGCGACGTAATCATAGTGATCAATGTCATCATTTTCGGCACCGCAGCGAAATTACTCTCCGTTGAAATTGCTTTATATTCTATGGTGACTTATCTCGCGGCTTCGAAAACATTGGATTTTGTTATTGAAGGGATTGAAGAGTATATGGGCGTGACCATTATCAGTGTGCACAATGAAGAAATCGAGAAAGCAGTGCGCGTAACCTTAGGACGTGGTGTTACGGTTTATGCTGGAAAACGCGGTTTTGGGCACAAAGGGGCGACGGAAGAAATGGATATTTTATATACAGTCGTGACGCGCTTGGAGTTGAATAAACTGAACACCGAAATCGAAAAAATCGATCCTTATGCGTTTCTGTGCACAATACAACAATTGGGGCATCTAAAACCAATTTAACTACAATCTTTTCACCTTTTCTTCCTACTTTTATTTTCTTTTTTT
>JBMOFW010000153.1:0-6872 GCA_049318685.1 Flavobacteriales bacterium | reverse complement strand
TTGAAGTTTTTCCAGATATGTATAAATTGAAATCAATTTGTTCTATTAAATTTTTTCCATGTTTATCAGTTGCACCTGTATTATTAGATTCATCCAAATATTCTTCAATAGTACAGGATTGACCAGAAAATACAAATAATTCTTCAATAAATTAAAAAAGGTCAACCATCGGTTGACCTTTTTTCAAAGAAGATTATTCTGTTGATTAAATAATCGGTTTCAATTTCCAGCTCAAACCAAGACCAATAATGCTCTTGAATTGAACGCCTGGACCTAATTTAGTGACGATGCCGGCTTCATCTCTTTCTTTGATGAGCGTTGTATTATCATCATAAATTAAATGCGTAAATACGGTACATGAAAGGAAACTATTCACTTTCATTGTAATCAAATTTTCCCAGCTCACGTCGACGTTTTGTGGTGTGTCGAGGTAGTTAGAGAATAATTCTAATTTGGTCTTCCAGTTCACATTTTCAACAACGTCTGTTACAAAGGTTACGCGCGCGTAGGCACCCATCTCTGAACGGAGGTTTTCACCAGAACCTTTGATAACGGTGATTCCATCAGCTTCAAATTGGCGTTTTACACCAAATGCACCCGCGTCGGCCAAATCTTGATCCAATACGAAAATGCCACGATAGGTTATAGGAGAAATAAATGCAGTGAATTTTTGATTCGGTTTGTAGTCCATCCCAAGAGAGAACAAGGTCCATGCCGGGGCCATGAAATCAGAAATGCGACTATTATAGTCTGGCAAACCTGTGCTCAAAGCAGAATAACCGGGGGCGAATTGGGTTTTAAAGTTCAATAAACCCGCATAAAACCACTTAGCGCTCGCTTGACGGCCATATTTACTAGTAATGTCAAATTTATCGTCTGTTTTAATTGCTCTTGAGTCTAAGCCTTGCAGCAATAGACCATAAGCCATGTCCAATGAGTTATCCCAAGCATTTTTGCCTTTGCGATAGTTGGCATAATAGCTAAACAATCCTGTGGTGCTAATCGAATTGTTTCCACCTGCTGCCCATTGACTCAAGTATGTAAATGTGGTATTGAAACCCAATGTTCCACCGGTTGTCCAATCTAGCGAGTCGGTATCTGCCGCGAGGGTTTTCATGTTTTTTTCTTCATCCGCAGTGGGATTGGTTTGAGCAAAAGTGCTCATTGTGCCGAACAACGCGGCAGCAAGTACTAGTCGTTTCATTTTTGAGGTAAATAGTAAAGGGACGGCAAATTTACACGTTACTTGTTTATTGGACTTCGATTTTTACTATGTTTTTTTTGGCACGACCATTGGCTTACGGAAAATATAAATTTTCAACGCCATGAAAAAAGATTACGCAAGCCATTTTGTAGGAGTCATCGCTATCGCAGCCATGTTCCTCATGCATTCCTGCATCGTTGTCGATGACAATGATTGGGCGTATGGCCCCGACGGGCGAGAGGGCAAAGCATTCTTTGCTTTAGACTATGATTGGAATCCCCCATATTCTTATTGGGACAATAATCCATCCATGCCGGAGAATGCCTTCTACGGCGAGTTTTACCGATCATATCCTGGGTTATATCAATTCGAATATTTCGTCAATGCGAACGAATATTGGTACGGAACGTATGAATTGTTTACCTATCCTGGTCAACCCGGTCAACCGCACGGAGTGGCAGGACGAGATGGAACAGACACGTATCTGCGCATGATTTGCAATGACGACGGATTTTACTTTGAAGGTGATGCTACATGCAATTGCACACGCACAGTCAACGAGAATGGTGAATTGGAAATGAATGTTCAAGATGGAGACCGGTATTTCAAAATTATAATGAAGAAAACCACGATCTACGAACGACCAAGCGTTCAACAAATGAAGAAACACAACTAATCCGCGTTTATATATGTTCAAAAGTCCGGGAATGAGAAGACCCGGACTTTTTTTTTAAATAAATGGGGTGAATTGAAAAACGAGACGGATATTCGCATGAATGAATTTTGAATATCCGACAAAAATCATGTTGGCTTGGGCCGAAGCTATTGGTGGCAATAAAGCAATTCGCGATTGGCTTACTGCAAACGGATATCCCGAATTGGGGTTGTTCGTTTTTGCTTTACATCATAAGCAGGACGCCCGAGATTGGTTATTGACCAATGGATTTCCTCATTTGATGGCGCTTATTAACGGCGCTGAAGGCAACCCCAATGCATTACTTTGGTTGCGTAAATATAATTTGGATGTGCTGGAGAAAGTTGCGCATGCGGCAGATAATAATGACGATGCCCTGATTTGGCTGCATTCCCAAGGATTTCCCGACATGGCCAAAGTAGCTATTCGCATTCGGGAAGTAAAAAACGAAATAGAACAAAACAATAACGATATGCACCGCATATCTCCAGAATAATATGGTAGAACCCATTATTTTTTCACTTAAAAATGGAATACGCGTTGTGCACCAACCTTTGGATAGGGAAGTAGCTCATTGCGGTTTGCTGATTGGGGCAGGTAGCCGAGATGAGCAAGAACACGAACACGGATTGGCGCATTTTCTCGAACACAGTTTGTTTAAAGGAACCAAAAAACGGAAAACATTTCACATCCTCAGTCGTCTGGATGCGGTGGGAGGAGAGTTAAATGCTTTTACCGCGAAAGAAGAAACGTGGATTCACGGGTCTTATCTGGTCGAACACTATGAAAGAGCAATTGAATTGATCGCTGATATTGCGTTTAATTCAACCTTTCCGTCAAAAGAAATTATCAAAGAAAAGGAAGTTATTCTTGATGAAATCAATAGTTACAAGGATAGTCCGGCCGAAATGATATTCGAAGACTTTGATGCATTGCTTTTCAAAAATCACCCTGTAGGACGCAGCATTTTGGGGACGGAAGAATCATTGCGCAAACTCGGAACACGCAACTTGATTGATTTTAGAAATCGAACATTTACCCCTGAAAATCTCATTTTTTCATCTGCCGGACGCATTGATATCCAAAAATTAAAAGACTTACTAGAAAAATATATTGGTCATTATAAACTGAATACCTCTAGTCTGAATAGAGTTCGATTTAAAGGGTATAAACCGTTTAATAAGACAGAGATTAAAGACATTCATCAAGTGCATTATGTGATGGGGACGAAAGCCTACGATTATCACCATAAGAAGCGGCCAGGTTTGTCTTTGCTTAATAATATTTTGGGCGGCCCTGCATTGAATAATCGCTTGAGTTTGAATATTCGTGAAAAGCATGGAATAGCTTATCACATTGACAGCACATATGCGCCTTTTACGGATACGGGAGTGTTTTCTATATACTTGGGCACCGATAAAAATAACCTTGCCAAAAGTCAAGATTTGATTTGGAAGGAATTGAATATTCTTCGCAATCAACCGCTATCGACGCGCCAGCTGCACGAAGCAAAAAAGCAGATTATTGCTCAAATTGCATTGGCTCAGGATAGTGGCGGGGCGATAATGTTTAATTTGGGTAAAAGTCTATTGTTGTTTGATCGCATCGATTCGATTGCTGATATTATTAAGAAAGTGGATGAGATAAGTGCATCACATTTGATGGATATCGCGAATGAGACTTTCGACCCGAAAAAGATGAGTAGTTTGACTTACAGTTACAAGTAAAAAAAAAGACCGGCGAAGCCGGTCTTTTTCATATCGGTAGTTCGCTTTAGTGCGTGTGTCCTTCTTCACCGTGGCTTTTACACTCTTCATGATTGTGCTCTGCTTTTGAAGTATCTCCACCTTCTTTCGGGGCATACCCTTCAATCATCAAGCCTTGAGCAAGAATATAAATATCCTCTTTGCCTTCGTCTGTCTTTTCTTTTTTCGCAACTCCGGACACAACACAATTTAATCCTTCCGCACCACTTGTCGGAACGTGGAATTTATGTCCAGTATCAATAAACATGGCATCACCATTGGCCATTTTTAATTCCAACCAACACCCTTCTCCAGAGCAAGTAGCGAATACTTTACCAGCAACTTTCACTTTGGCTGAATCAGCAGTGCCGAGTAGGGCCATGGTACTGTCTACAGTAACTGCTCCCGAAGGATCAAAATTTTCACCGTAAAAATTCTTTCCTCCAGTAAGAGCGGTACCGCCATGATTATGATCTGAATGATCGCAACCGCCCATCATGATCGAAGCGGCAAAAATGAAGAAGTACTTTTTCATTGTTGAGTGTCTTTAATTATGTGCAAAGTAAAGGGAAAAGGCGCAGCTTACATTCTTTTAATCACAAATTCTGTTCTACGGTTAAGTGCTCTTCCTTCTTCCGTGTTGTTGTCGCCTACAGGTCTCGTTTCGCCATATCCTTTGTAGGATATTCGCTTTCCATCCACGCCTTTGCTTGTGAGATAGCGTAAAACTTCGAATGCACGATCTGTAGAAAGGGCCAAGTTGGCCGCATCATTGCCTACATTGTCGGTATGGCCGCCTATCTCTATTTCGATGGTAGGGTGCTCAATTAAATAAGCAGCAAACTCATCCAATATGAGAAATGATCGATCCTCAATATCTGCTTTTGAGGTTGAATAATAGATGTCGTTAATCACAAAGGGCTTGCCTTCCATGCTAACTTGTGTTTCCATATTTAGTTTGGCGACAACAGGAGGCGAGGGGTCTTCTTTTCGCATAACCACGCGGCTATTGAATGCAACATTATCACCTTGAACACTGACTACTACGTCTTCTTTTTTAGCAACTTTAACCACTGCGGCGTATTTTCCGTCATCGGCATTCACATTCACTTTTTGCGCTGTCTTGCTTTGTGTATATTTTATCTCCACCGTGGCATTTTGAGGTGGATTGCCATCCTCTGTTTTCACTTCACCCTTCAAAATCATCACCTTTTCAGGTTTTGCGGGCTCAGGCATTTTGAATTGATACACGTCCCAACCTCGCTGATTATTTAAATCTTTGGCGCCGAAATAAGCGATTTCTCCATCACTGGTCACCACAATACCGAGCTCATCTTTTTCGGTATTAATGGGAACACCAATGTTCTTAGGTTCTGTGAATGTGCCGTCGTCGTTCATTTTACAATAAAAGATATCCAATCCACCTGCTCCTACATGCCCATCGCTCGAGAAATACAATGAGCGCGAATCGCTGTGCATATAGGGTGCTTTATCTTTTCCAGGAGTGTTGATCGTTGCTGGAAGCGGTTTGGCTTGTCCCCAAGTACCGTCTTCTTGTCGTTTGGATACAAAGATGTCAGTCGAATAATTTCCTGAACCATCCTTCATACATTCTGAGCGGGCTCCGGCAAAGAATAAATACATACCATCGCCGCTGAGCGATGGCTGCGAATCCCATCCATCAGAATTGACGAGGTCGCTCAGGCGTTCAAGTTCGCTCCACACATATTCCATTTCACCTGTTTTTTCGTTGGTCACCAAACTATATTTAGCACTGTATAGGTCAAAGTTTTCTGGGTTTTTTGGCAACGGATTTTTCTTCGCCAAAATCATTTCTTTGTTGTCCACAGAAATGGTAGCACCTCCAATATTTTCCCCCATGTTGAATGGAGGCGGAAGCGGAAATCCTTCATCAAACGGAGTATTGATATCTGCTCGTCGGCTCCACGTAAACTCTTCCACTAAGCGAACACTGAAGTCTCCTTTAGCTTGTTTTTCGAATTTTCTAGTGAAAAACATGATTTCTCCATCTGGCGATATCAATGGCAAATAATCATCGTTTTTAGAAGAAACTCCAACTACTTTGATTGGATTGAACTCTATATTTTGACCATAAACTTCTTTGTATTTTTTCAAAGTTGGGATGGCCTCTTCAACTTCTGCGTATTTCTTCGTATAGTCTTTTTCAAACTTCGACGGATCACTATCGGGAAAGCGAAGGAATTTTTCGAAATAAATCAGCGCTTGATCATATTCATGGTCCGCATAACACATGGCCCCTAAAAAGTAGTACGGTTCAGAATGAAATTCAGGACAGATTTCGATAAGCTTTTCGAGGTATTGCTTTGGAATAGTAAATGGAGCTCCAGTGCGTTTGGATTTGAGAAAATTGAGTTCCCCCAAACGCTGAAGAGCAGGCAAACAATTGGGTTCTTCTTCGAGCGATTTTTCTAAAAACTCAAAGCGCTCTTCTTGAGTATATTTTTTCGAATCTTTACTTTGTTCAAGCCATTTGCTGACTTTTGAACCGGGCTGGTAATCACATGATTCTTGTGAATTTGCTGTGAATTGAATCAATACAAGAGCACCTGCCAAAAGCAGACGTACAGTAGGTTGCATTTTTTTCCTTGAGTTTTATACGAAGTTAGAATTCCACGTCACTAAAACAAGTATCGCACCGATTTTTTTTATACATTTCCACAAACCTTAACTATGAGTAGCGATTTACAGTCTGTATTTCAGAATGTGATGAATGGAATTCCTTCACCTGTTTTTGTGTTGGATACATCTGGGGCGATTCAACAATCCAACACATGCTCCGCTCAGCTACTTTCGAAATGGCTCGAAGATGTTACTACCATCAATCATTTTGATGATTTGGAGATATCTTCCAGTTTTTTGAAGAAACGCATTTTCTGGTCAGATATTGAGGATATCATTCTTCAAGAATCGCTGGAATTGCAGGTTTCTATGCTCAATGAAGGGAAATTCTACAAATTGCGCATTTCTTTGTTTGAGACTGACAAAATCAGGTTTTTCCTTTTAGCTTTTGCCGAAATTACGTCCAAAATTCAATTGCAAGATGAACTGTTGGCTCCCAATGGTTTTCTCGATCATTTTCTCAATGGTTTGCCTCAATTGATTTGCGCAATTGATGAACGAAATTTAATTCGTTTTTGGAATAAGCAATGCCAACAAGTACTTGGATATACAGATCAAGATGTGTGCA
>JBMOFW010000152.1:0-6959 GCA_049318685.1 Flavobacteriales bacterium | reverse complement strand
GCTGTGCGACGAAGGCACTCCAAAACCGCACCACCCTTCGACAGGCTCAGGGACCTGGGTGCTCACAATCAAGTCAAAAAGTCCTGAAAGAAAAAAACTATGTTTTTTTCTTTCAGGACTTTTTCCTTTTAAACCGGAGCAAGGGTCCTCGAGCGTAGCACAGACGAGCCGCTAGGCGAGGCAGCGCGAAGTCGAGAGGGGGTTCGGAGTTCAGGGTGCCTTCAACCTGAAGCTTGAAGCCTGAAGCCACTCGATAGCATTACTCCCGTTAACAAAAGTTTTCGAACTTTTTACGATAGTTGTTGTTTCTTTGTGGTATGCAACGACTACTCGAACATATAGTACTCCAATTGGACCCGGGACTGTACCAAAAAGATCCCTTTTCTAGTCCGATTGGGAAACTAATCCTCAAAGAAGGCGTGAAGCAAATTGCCCACGACGGACTCGATGTGTTTACGTTTAAGAAATTGGCAACGGCGCTGAATTCAACGGAAACAACGATTTACCGCTATTTCACCAACAAACACCAAATGATCATGTACCTCTCATCATGGTATTGGTCATTGCTGGAATGGCGCATCGTGTTCGCTACGGCCAATATCAACGACCCGAAAACACGCTTGCAAAAAGCGATTCATGTTTTGACCTCGCGACTCGAGGCGGATGCGAATTCGTTATTTGTCGATGAACAACTGCTCCAAGACATCGTGAATGCGGAATCGTATAAGGGGTTTGAAATTCATTGGGCGAAACCGAACGACAAAAAAGGATATTACCTCGCCCTCAATTCGTTGATCGATCGCTTGGCGCAAATTATTCATGAAGCAGATAAAACCAATAAGCACCCCAGAGCTTTGGCACTCACGTTTGTGGAAACGACACAACGCCAATCATTTTATGCAAAACATCTGCATGAATTGACCGACGTTGGAAAATCACAAAAATCACTCGAAGCATTTTTACTTTCTCTCATCCATCTTAAATAATCCCCCCATGGCTGAAACTGCTGATCCTAAACCGTTGAAACGATTGTTCCGACTGCTCAATAGCGAGCGTCGCGACATCAATAATATCTTGCTTTTCGCCCTTGTTGGTGGATTGCTCAATCTATCTCTACCCCTGGGTATTCAAGCGGTTATCAATTTTTTAAATGCTGGTGAACTCTCTACCTCGTGGGCTATTCTAGTCATCTTCGTCATTACGGGGATTGCGTTGGTAGGCTTTCTTCAAATCCGCCAGCTCACCATTACCGAGCACATCGAACAAAAAATATTCGCCCGGGCGGCCTTCGACTTTGCATATCGCCTGCCACGCATCAAGCAGGAGTCTGTTCAAAATAAATACATGCCGGAACTGGTCAATCGATTCTTTGAAATTGTCACCGTTCAAAAAGGATTGTCAAAGATCCTCATCGATCTAAGTGGTGCATCTATTCAAATTGTCTTCGGTCTTTTCTTGCTTTCTCTCTATCATCCTTTATTCATCCTCCTTGGTGTTGGGTTGGTTCTACTACTCTATGTAATTTTTCGCATCACCGGAAAGCCCGGATTGACTACGAGTTTGGAAGAATCCAAATACAAATTCGAAGTAGCGCATTGGTTGGAGGAAATTGGTCGCACCATGAGCACCTTTAAGTTTATTGGAAACTCGGAATTGCCTTTGACCAAAACCGACGATTTAGTCGGTGGCTACCTGAAAGCGCGTCGCAGTCACTTCCGCATTCTGAGGTGGCAATATGCTGGCATGATTACTTTCAAAGTGGTCGTAGCCGCAGGATTGCTCATCCTCGGTAGTATTTTGGTGATCGATCGCCAAATCAATATCGGTCAGTTTGTTGCTTCTGAGATCATCATCGTATTGACCATCAATGCCGTTGAAAAACTCATCTTGAGCATGCAAACCATTTATGATTTGCTGACCGCATTGGAAAAAGTGGGCACGGTAACCGACCTGCCTCTGGAAAGCAACGAAGGCACAGACTTGCGCGAAACCCCATGTGATCGCGGTGTGGATGTGCGTTTCAACAATGTCACCTTTACCTATCCCGATGGCATTCATCCGGTGATCAAAGACGTAAACCTGATCATTGGCAATGGCCAACGCATGTGTATTCGTGGTGAAAACGGCAGCGGTAAATCAACCATGATCAAACTGCTTACCGGATTGTATGAAAATTTCGATGGCACTATTTCGATCAATGGCTTCCCGATGCGCAGTTTGAAAACAGAAGCATTGCGTTCCATCATTGGCGACAACTTCAATGAATGTGATGTTTTCAAAGGAACCATTTTTGAAAACATCCATGCCGGCCGAAAAGAAGTGAGTCAGGCGGATGTGATGTGGGCGATCTCTATGGTAGGATTGAATGAATTTGTGGAAACATCGCCCAAAGGGTTGTTGACCCATATTGATCCCGAAGGACGTCGCTTGGCCAGTGGTATTATACATAAAATTGTACTGGCCAGAGCCATTGCTGAAAAGCCCAAACTCTTGCTCATGGAAGACAGTCTAACCAGCATGAACCACGACGAGCGTGCAGCTATTTATAGCCGTATTCTCGATCAGTCAAACGGATGGACAGTATTGATTTCAAGCAATGACGAGCTCGTAAGTACGCTTTGCGACGATACGGTGACACTTCACAAAGGAACTATAAACGTAAAATAAACGACAGCCATGTTAGAAATATCCAACAACGAAAGCATTGGTGGTCGTGTGAAAATCGACCAGTTCAAATCGCTCAATGATTTGTATACACCTAAAAACAGCCGACTCAAACGTTGGTTGATAATCCTTCTTGCTGTTTTCATTGGTATCATGTTTTTGCCGTGGACCCAAAACATCAACTCTCAAGGACAATTGACTTCTCTAAATCCGGAGCAGCGTCCGCAAACTGTAAATAGCATCATAGCGGGTCGCATTGAACAATGGTTTGTGCGTGAAGGAGACTTCGTGCAGAAGGGAGATACCATCATGTTTATATCCGAAATCAAAGATGATTATTTCGACCCGAATCTTTTGAAAAATACCGATCAACAAATCAAAGCCAAAGAAAGCAGCGTGTCGGCCTACATGGAAAAAGTACGCGCATTGGACAATCAAATTGACGCGTTGATTTCCAATCAATCCTTAAAGATCGAACAAACGCAAAACAAACTGAAGCAAGCCTATTTGAAAGTAAAAAGCGATAGCATTGAGTTTGAAGCAGCGCGCAACAATCTGAAAGTAGCGCAAGACCAATTGAAGCGTTATGAAGAACTTTATTCCAAAGACCTGATATCCAAAACCGAATTGGAAAGTCGCAAAGTAGCGTTGCAAAATGCCAATGCGAAAGCGGTGGATACAGAGAACAAATTGTTGATTTCAAAAAATGAAATTCTGATCGCCCGCACCGAACTCAGCACGATTGACAATGAATTCAAGGATAAAATTGGGAAAGCGGAATCAGACAAATACGCCTCACTTTCCAGCATGTATGATGCAGAGGCACAAGTGACCAAATTGCAAAATCAATATGCCAACTACGACGTGCGCAGTGGTTACTATTATATCACTGCTCCGCAAGATGGCTTTATCACCCAAGCCGTGCAGACGGGAGTTGGCGAAACCATCAAAGAAGGCGATGCCATTGTGAGCATTATGCCTTCTAAATATGATTTGGCCGTAGAACTCTTCGTGGATCCAATGGACTTGCCGCTCATCAACAAAGGACAAAAAGTGCGCTTCATTTTTGACGGATGGCCCTCGTTTGTTTTCAGTGGCTGGCCCAACGCATCGTATGGCACCTTCGGCGGAAAAGTATTTGCTATCGACAATTTTATCAGTCCCAATGGCAAATACCGAATGCTGGTAGTGCCGGATGAAAATGACGTTCCTTGGCCAAATGCCTTGCGCGTTGGAACAGGTGCTGAAGGTATAGCACTGCTCAACGATGTGCCCATCTGGTACGAATTATGGCGACGATTCAATGGATTTCCTCCAAATTTTTATTCATTACAAGCTTCTAAATCATCTCCTAAATCGGCCGATAAAAAATGATGCGCCAACTACTTATATTAGGAATTACTTCACTTTTCACATCGATTGCTTTTGGTCAAAGTGACAACGCGAATACGCTTTCCATAGATGAATTTGTAAGTATCGTGAAGACCAATCACCCGATCGCGAAGCAAGCCGAATTGAAACTGGATTACGCCGAAGGATTCGAACGCAAGGCCAAAGGAGCATTCGATCCAAAACTGGAAGCCAACAATGCGTCTAAGTTTTACGATGGCACAAATTATTACAACATCACTAACGGGAGCCTTAAAATTCCAACGCGTAGTCCCCTCTCATTGAAAGCGGGCTATGATTACAATTACGGAGAGTACGTTGATGATATGTACAAAGTGCCAAAAGACGGCCTTTTCAGCGCTGGTGTTTCCTTATCACTGCTGCAAGGGTTGATCATCGATGAGCGCAGAGCACAACTTCAAATAGCCGATGCGTTCACCGAATTTTCGGATGCAGAACGAAGAGCGATATACAATGAATTGATGTATGATGCGTACAATGCGTATTGGTCGTGGTGGAATGCTTTTGAAAAAACCGAAATCGCCGGTGAAATGGTGACCATTTCACAAACGCGATTTGATGCGGTGAAAGAACGAGCAATGGCCGGTGATCGCCCATTGATTGATACCGTAGAGGCGTATATGCAGGTTCAAATACGCCGGCAATCGCTGATCGACGCGATGATCAATGAGGTCAAAGCGAGATACTTTGTTTCCGGCTATTTGTGGAAAATGGAAAACACCGTACTCAAATCTTATCTTATTTCAGAAAGTACCATTCCTCTCAATCCGCTTGGGCAATTGCCCGAGGCTTTCCTCACACTCAATACTGCTGACTTCAGTGTCGTCATCGAAGAGGCGCATCCTGTCATGAATGCCTACAGCGCCAAGTTAGATCAACTCAATGCCGAGTTGAAATGGAAACGAGAAAAGATGAAGCCCAAGCTCGACCTCGATTACAATTTGCTCTCGCAATATGACGGTGTGGTGCCGCAAGGTTCAGCAACCGACAATTACAAATTTGGCCTGACGTTCAGTTTTCCCATTTTCATGCGCGAAGCCCGAGGCGATGTGCAGATGGGTCAGGTGAAAATCAATGAAACCGATTATCAGCGGGAATTGAAACTAACCGAATTGAAAAACAAAGCAGAAGCCTCGTATCAGAATGTTTTCTTGATTCAACGGCAGTTGACCATTGCACAGCAAAACGTAACCAACTATAGCACCTTGCTTGAAGCCGAGCGTACGCGTTTTTTCAATGGCGAAAGTTCATTGTTCATTGTCAACACGCGTGAATCGGCCCTCGCGGATGCACGAAACAAAGTGGTGGATCTCCAATCCAAACTTGAAATCGCTACAGCGGAAGTACTTTTCTATTTAGGAAAATTATAAGAGAACCTTTTTGACCTTGAGACGTATACCCAAATATTGGGAGGTCTCATGAATGTTAGAATGGCTACACGTTTCTCTGTAATTTTATTATCAATTGTATTGTCGACACTCGGTGTTCAGGCGCAGACCGGCACGGAGTTTTGGTTTGCACCACCCGACATTACCGATTTACACAATTCACCTGGAGGGGAACCCCTCTACTTGATGCTATCATCTACCGGCACCGCCGCTACCGTAACGGTATCGCAGCCGGCCAATGCTGCATTCAACGGTGGCTCACCGATTGTGGTCAATGTACCGGCCAATCAAAGTGTGCGTGTAAATTTAACATCACTCAAATCGCAGCTAGAAACTCGACCAACAAATTCCGTGTTGAACACGGGATTAAAAATCGAATCCACCTCCACCATCACTTGCTATTATGAATGTGCCAATACCAACAACACGGATATCTGGGCATTGAAAGGCCCGAATGGCTTAGGCTTTGAATTTTATATTCCATTGCACCGCCACGCACCATTTTACAATCACACCTTTGCATCACCACATCAAGCCTTTGCATCGTTTGATATATGCGCCACGCAAAACAATACGGTTGTCACGATTTACTCGCCCACGCCAGTCGATGGGCACGCTGCCTTACAGCAGTTTCAAATAACACTTAACGCCGGTCAAACGTATTCGTGTGGGTATACCGGAACAAACTACACCGACCCAACAACGCACCCATCGGGTGCGGTTGTGCTTTCTGACAAACCCATCACTGTTTCTTTAAAAGATGACTCGGACCACAATCCTTCTGGGGGGTGTTATGATATTCTTGGCGACCAATTGGTGCCAGTAGATGTAGTGGGTGAAGATTATATCGCTGTTAAAGGAAATCTCAACAACAACGGCGATGAAAGTGTTGTCTTGATGGCCACACAAAACAATACGCAAGTATTTGTTGATGGAAGCACTACCCCCGCAGCCACGCTCTTTGCCGGAGAGTATTTCCGAATCGACTTAGACTATCTCGCCTCCTCAAGCAACAACGCGACATACATTCATTGCACGCAACCAACATACGCCATGCATATAACAGGCTTTGGTTGCGAAATGGGGATGGCTCAATTGCCTCCACTCAATTGCGCCGGCTCTCAAACCTTGAATTTTGTCCGAGGCAATAACCAAGCATTCTATTTAACGCTTCTTTGTCGCACACCTGCTATCGGCGCTTTTACGGTGACCGGTTCGGGAACAGCCACTATTCCTTCTTCCGCATTTGTTCCCGTTCCGGGTACTGCGGGAGAATGGCAAGCGGCGCGCATCTTATACAACACTACCGAGGTTCCTGTGGACTCCACATTCAACATTACTAACAGTGTTGATGTATTCGCGATGGGAGTGGTCAACGGAGGTGCCTCCACAGGTTGTAAATATGGATACTTCTCAGAATTTGTAGCGCCCATAACGGCTTTCGCTGGCATCGATCAAACCATTTGTGCCAATACATCAGCCACATTAAGTGGAAAT
>JBMOFW010000151.1:0-6993 GCA_049318685.1 Flavobacteriales bacterium | reverse complement strand
TCACTCTTGATACCATTCCCTACGACCTCATGTTTGAGGCCAAACAGAAAGGATATGCCGATCGCCAAGTAGCGCATCTCTTGCGTTGTCTCGAAAGTGAAGTGCACAAAAAGCGCACTGAAATGGGCATCAATCGTGTTTACAAGTTGGTAGATACTTGTGCCGCCGAATTTGAGGCAAAGACACCTTACTACTATTCTACTTTCGAACAAGAAAATGAATCGGCAGTTAGCGATAAGAAAAAAATTGTTGTTCTTGGCAGCGGTCCCAACCGCATCGGACAAGGTATTGAGTTCGATTATTCATGTGTGCACGGTGTTTTGGCAGCTAAGGCATGTGGCTATGAAACCATCATGATTAACTGCAATCCGGAAACGGTTTCAACCGATTTCGATACCGCAGACAAACTTTATTTCGAACCGGTCTTCTGGGAACATATTTTCGACATCATTCAACACGAAAAACCAGAAGGAGTAATTGTTCAGTTGGGAGGTCAAACCGCATTGAAGCTTGCTGCCAAATTGCACAAGTTTGGTATCAAAATCATTGGAACAAGCTATGATTCGCTCGACTTAGCCGAAGACCGCGGACGTTTTTCCAATTTGTTGAAAGAGAAAAATGTTCCTTATCCAAAATTCGGTGTTGTTGAAAGCGCAGAGCAAGCCATTGAATTGTCGAAAGATCTAGGCTTCCCACTGTTGGTGCGACCAAGCTATGTATTGGGTGGACAGAAGATGAAGATTGTGATCAATGAAAATGAACTTGAGCAACACGTCGTGAATATTTTGCGCGACATGCCTGAGAATCAAATATTGCTCGATCACTTCCTCGAAGGCGCCATTGAAGCCGAAGCCGACGCTATCTGTGACGGAAAAGATGTTTATATCATTGGCATCATGCAGCACATTGAGCCCGCAGGTATTCACAGTGGCGACTCATATGCTGTGTTGCCTCCCTACAACCTCGGTGATTTTGTATTGACACAAATCGAAGAACATACACGTACCATTGCCGTGGCATTAGGCACTGTTGGCTTGATCAATATTCAATTCGCAATTAAAAACGACATGGTGTATATCATCGAGGCCAATCCTCGAGCCAGTCGCACGGTTCCATTCATTGCCAAAGCTTACGATGAACCATATGTAAAATTCGCAACAGAAGTGATGCTGGGTCACAAGAAAGTGAAAGACTTCAATTTCAACCCACGCAAGGAAGGATATGCGATCAAAATACCGGTGTTTAGTTACGAGAAATTCCCTGAAGTGAATAAAGAGTTGGGTCCAGAGATGAAGAGCACGGGAGAAGCAATTCGCTTTATTAAAGATTTGCGCGATCCGTTTTTCCGTCAGATTTACAACGAACGCAACCTCTACCTCTCGAAGTAGGACGCTCGCTGCGCTCGCTACAGGACACTCGCCCCTTCGGGGCATCGTTTGGGGACGCGCGGCCTTCGGCCTTGGCTACGGGACGCTCGCTGCGCTCGCTACGGGACGTCTCGCCTGCGGCGAGACTATGGGACTTCTCGCCTGCGGCGAGACTACGGATATGGGGGATGGGGTGTGGGGGATTAGGGGATTCGAAGAATTGATTACATTTAGATCATGAATTTTTACGATTTCGAAGCATCCACACTGAGCGGGAAGAAAGTGTCGATGGAAGAATACAAAGGCAAAACCGTGGTGGTGGTCAATACAGCCAGCAAATGTGGTTTTACGCCGCAGTATGAAGGGTTGGAAAAACTTTACGCCAAATACAAAGTGGATGGATTAGTCATTCTCGGTTTTCCGTGCAATCAATTTGGAGCACAAGAACCGGGTGGAGCTGATGAAATCTCCGAATTCTGTCAAGTAAACTACGGCGTAAGTTTCCCTATGTTTGAAAAAGTGGATGTCAACGGCCCCAATGCCCATCCCCTGTTCAGTTATCTCAAATCAAAAAAGGGCAGCATTTTCGGTAGTAAGATCAAATGGAATTTCACCAAATTCGTGATCGACAAAAATGGCAATCCCGTGAAACGTTATTCCCCGCTCACCAAGCCCGAGCAAATGGAAGCCGACCTTCAAAAACTGATGAAGTAGAACAAGAACAAGAACTAGAAACCTCAGAACACTGAACCCTGAACTCTGAACCCTGAACTCTGAACCCTGAACGTCATGACCTCCATCCTCGTTGGCCTTGTTGCCTTGCTCCATTTGTATTTCCTGTATCTGGAGATGTTTATGTGGACGAAGCCATTGGGGATGAAATCCTTTGGATTGACTCCACAGACGGCGGAACAATCCAAGACCCTCGCGGCCAATCAAGGATTGTACAATGGTTTTCTAGCTGCTGGATTAATTTGGTCGATATTGGATGAACGACCAGAAGTGGCCCTCACGATGCGTTTGTTTATGCTTACTTGTGTGATTATCGCCGGCATTTTCGGCGCCTACTCAACAGGCAATCGAAAAATTCTATTCATTCAATCCCTCCCCGCCACCGTCGCCCTCCTCTCCGCATTGGCGGAAGTGTGAAGACTGAAGGCTGAAGTGATCTTGAAGGCTGAAGTTTGAAGTTTGCTATATTTGAAATAACAACCATCAAACGATCAAACAATCAAACCACCAAACCTTAAAACATCTCAACCTCCAAACTTCTCTAGCATACTAGCACACTATGAAAACAATCCTCTTCTTTCTCCTCTCGCTCTCCTCCTTCTTGTCTTTCGGACAAACCTATGAAGCGCACTTGGATGCTGCACGCAAATGCATAAACGAAGGAAAAACAGAAGACGCAATTATACAGTTTGAAAAAGCACTCCAATACAATGAGCAAGGCTTTGACGCCCATTTTGAATTAGGTCGAGTGTTGGTGCAGAAAGGTGAAGCGAAAAAAGCCATCCGCCATCTGACAGCAGCGATTGCGTTAAACAAACCATATGGAGGAAGCTATTTCTATATGGGCAATGCGTATGAACTCTTGGGCGAACAAGTGAACGCTTGCCGCTATTGGAAGAAAGCGGTTGAGCTTGGGGAAAAACAAGCCCAGTCCACTATAGATGAAAAATGTAAATCATAGTTTGATTTAGAAAAACAAAGGGAGCTCATCCTGTCGGCGGCTCCCCGTGCTTTTATCGTTAACACCCCTGTGTATGTAGGGTGTATGCATTAAAATCCATTATTTCTTCACTAAAGTAGTGGTGAGGACTGCATCAGTCGAAATCACACTCACATTGTATGTTCCCGCAGCCCACAGAGTTGTATCCACGGTCAAAAGTCGACCGGCGCTCCACACACCAATATATTGACGGAAAATTTCCCTTCCCGCTATGTCGGTCACCACGATTTCGCTTACCGCTCCGTCATTTCCGATCATTTGTACATACACTTGATCATCCGCCGGGTTGGGCCAAACAGTAAGAGCGGCAGACTCTCCTTCTACTTCAGTTACGGTACTCACAACAGACACTTCCAAAGAAATGCTGCAACCGTTATCGTCAATCACCACCAGCGCATAATCTCCAACCTCCTCTGACGAAAACGTCTCGGATGTTCCTATTACATCGCCATTACTATTGGTCCAAATAAAATCATATGGCGCAGTTCCGCCGCTGACTGTGTATGTTTCCTCTTCACCAGAAACCAACAAAACTACTTCACCTTCCACGGTCAATGGCGCTTCAGGTGCGGTCACTTCAAATGACATTGTGGTCATCGATCCACAAGCTGCTTCATCGGTGACTGTAACCGCATAAATTCCCGGTTCCAGATTCATTAAAGAAAATCCTTCCATTTCACCATTCCAGGTACAAACAACCTGTCCTACACCGGAAACGTCGAGCGAAATAGCGCCATTACTTTCTCCGTAACACGATACATTGGTCACATTCGAAGTCACAATCTGAGGCGCAGACGAACTCATCACATTCACATTAAATTGTGCTGAAGCACACGCCCCGTCTTCATCGCATATCGTATAAGACACCACTGCCACGCCGCTAAACTCTGCATTTGGCGAGAAAACCAACATGTGGTTGAAATTATCAATCACCACCATACCTTCTTCTACCTGCGCATCCGAAATAATCAATTCAGCATCAGAATTTTCAGCATCATCAATATAATCTGCCAATGGTATCTCAATGACTGTATCCATGCATGTCATCAAATCAGCACCGGCAGCGCTTGGTGCAGTGTTGGGCTGTTCGATAGTAATAGTCAATGTGGCCACGCTACATGCACCACACGGATCGCAAGCCATGTATTGGAACGTTTCTGTTCCAAACCAACCTTCGTTGGGTAGGTAAGTAAAATCACCATTTAATGAAAGTGTAAATACACCATGCATACCGGCATCCATGGTTCCGTAAGTCAGTATCTCTGGATCCAATTCAATATCATTGGTGGCAACACTTCCGGATATCACTTGATCGGATATTCCATTGAAATAATCATTCACCGACATGGGCAAATCATTTACGAAATCAACTTCGATATTCAGCACGCCCACATCGCACACACCACATGGATCGCATGCCAAATACGTGACCGCATCATCTCCAAAATAATTCTCATCGGGTGTGTATGTATAGTAACCATCATTGAAGAATTCAATGGTGCCGTGATCGGGTCCATCGATGATTTGATACAACAACATTTCCAAATCCGCTTCTATTTCATTCTCCCATACGTTGCCTTGCAATACACCGTCTTCCATGACATTTTCGTACTCATCAATTGCAACGGGCGCGTCATTTACAAATTCAACGATGAAATTGACTTCTGCTTGATCGCAAACGCCAAAAACATCACAGACTTCGTATGAGAAAGCATCAGGGCCCCAATAATTCAATTCAGGTGTGTATGTAAACATTCCACTGGACATCATTTGCAATGTGCCATGAGCCGGCATATTTACTATAGAGAATGTCCAACCCACCATATTTTCATCCTCATCATTATCTCCTACATTGGCTGTAAACTCTCCTTCTTCCAATGTAATATACTCATCATCCATCGCCACGGGAGGTTCATTGTTCGAGGCTATATTCAGCGTCACCACAGCATTATCACAAATTCCATTTGGATCGCATGCAGCATAGGTAAACTGATCATTACCTACATACAAATCATCAGGTGTATAAGAGAATGTGCCATTGGCATTGAATGTCAATGTTCCATGTTCCACTTCAGCCAGCACAGAATAGGTCAAAACATCACCATCCGGATCTGAGTCATTCGTGCTCACATTTCCATTTACCGATTGATTAAACAGCATACCGTAGGCTTCATTTTGCGCTATCGGACTATCATTGGTTGCTACTATAGAAATCAAAACAGTGGCTTGATCACACGCATTGGATGGGTCGCAGGCTTGATAAGTGATCTCATCGCTACCGCTATAATCCGCATCGGGTGTGTAGCTAAAAGTACCATTCGCGTTCAAAGTAAACGTTCCGTGTTCGGCTGCAGCTACGATAGAATACGTTAGTGCATTACCATCCACATCCGAATCATTTGTTGCGATTGAACCGCTCAACACACCATCTTCTAAAAGATTCAACGCGTCATTCACCGCTACCGGAGCGTCATTTACAGAATTTACTGTAATAGTCACCGTTGCTTCATCACAGGCATTTTGTGCATCGCATGCATTATATGTAAATGACACCGTTCCAAAATAATTCGAAGTTGGAGTGAATGTGAAAGTACCATTACTATTCAACACCAATACACCATTCGAAGGTTGACTCACTACGCTAAAGGTCAAACCTGCTGTTTCGATATCGCTATCATTTGTTGCAACCGTATTGCTCAACACACCTTCTTCATTCAGACTAAAGTTGTCGTTCGAAGCAACAGGCAAATCATTTACCGATTGCACATTAAACGTAATCGATGCGTTATCGCATAATCCGCCACCATCGCAAACTTGATAGTTGGCCATGACTGTTCCGAAATAATTCGCAGCAGGAACGTATGTAAACGATCCATTCGAATTCATGGTCAATGTTCCGCTGATCGGTGCAGTAGAAACGGTATAGGTTAAATTGGCCGAGTCAATATCACTATCATTGGTAGCAACTGTTCCGGTGATGGTCTGATCTTCATTGCCATTAAACGAATCGTTGTTGGCATTCGGTGCATCATTCACTGCATTCACAGTGATGGAAACCGTCGCTGTTTCACAACTATTCGGCGCATCGCAAGCTTGATAGGTCAAGCTAAACGTGCCATTGTAGTTGGCCGTTGGTGTATAAGTAAAACTTCCGTTCGAGCTCAAATTGAACGTCCCATTCACTGGTGATGAAACCAATGTATACGTCAGGACATCACCTTCCGGATCAAAGTCATTGTCGCTCAAATCCCCTGTCAACGTATTGTCTTCATTCACAGCATAAGTATCATTGATGACTTCCAATGCATCATTCACACCAGTAACCACGATGGTCAACACAGCCGTTGCTGTTGCCATTTCGATATCTGTTACCATGTAAGTAATCGTAAAAACACCATTGGCATCTAGCGCTGGTGTAAATGAAAATGTTCCATTTGGATTCAATACAAATGTTCCTGACGATGGACCGCTGACCACAGAAAAAGTCAACATATCGTCATCATCCACATCATAATCGTTTGATGCTACTGTTCCACTCACAGGCACATCTTCTTGCGTCGTATATTCATCGTCTTCCGCTACTGGCGCATCATTGACCAACATCACACTTATCATCAACAATGATTGAGCACACAATCCTTGAGCATCGCACACTTCATAGTCGATAAAAAGATATCCCGTAAAATTGGCTTCTGGAGTGTAGGTATACGAACCATTGTTCAGGAAAAGTAAATCGCCATTTTCGGGTCCATTGATCACAGAATACGTCAATACTCCCGGTTCGGCATCGCTATCATTGCCAGCAACAGAGCCGCTAACAGGATTGTCTTCCCAAGTTTCATTTTCATCCTCATTGGCCACTGGTGCATCATTCACTGCTTGAATATTGAACAC
>JBMOFW010000150.1:0-7000 GCA_049318685.1 Flavobacteriales bacterium | reverse complement strand
CTGTTGCTGCACCTTGATAAGGTTCGATCGCACTGGGGTGGTTGTGTGATTCAATCTTGAATGCGCATCCCAAACCATCTCCAATATCTACCAAACCGGCATTTTCTTCACCTGCTTTTACGAGCATGTGCGGACCATCTTTGGGAAGGGTCTTGAGCCATTTGATCGAGTTTTTGTAGGAGCAGTGTTCTGACCACATTACGGAGTACACACACATTTCCGTAAAATTGGGGGTACGACCGAGAATTTCTTTGATTTTATCAAACTCATCCGTACGAAGGCCCATCTCAAGGGCTTGTTCTAAGGTTGCGGGGGTTGTCGCAGCAGACATCAGCAAATATTTTGCGGGCAAAGATAAGGAAAGTAGTGTGCTAGTATGCTAGTTTGCTAGTGTGCTAGTTTGAGGGTTTGGGAGTTTGTGATGAAACTTCAAATTTCACAATTCAACCTTCAAACTTCACAATTCAAACTTCAACCTTCAAACTTCAAACTTCAACCTTAACTTTGTGGTATGATACTACATCCATGGCATGAGGTCGATAACGACTTCGATAAAGACATCGCCCAAGTGAAGGGCATAGTGGAAATTCCTCAAGGGAGCAAAAACAAATATGAAATCGACAAAAAAAGCGGTTTGTTAAAACTTGACCGTGTCGTTTTCGCCGCCTTCCACTATCCCATCAACTATGGTTTCATTCCGCAAACGCTCGGTGAAGATGGCGACCCCTTGGACATTTTGATTCTTTCACAAATGCCCATTCACCCCTTGTGTTTGGTGAAAAGCAAAGTGATCGGTTATATGGAAATGATCGACAATGGCGATAAGGATGAAAAAATCATCGCCGTTGCTGCTGAAGACATGAGTGTTTCGCACATGAACAATATCGACGACTTGCCAGAGGCCTACAAACAAGAATTGAAACACTTCTTTCAGGAATACAAAACCCTGAGCAAAAAGCAAGTGATTGTCGATGAGTTTTTGCCGAAGAAAGATGCGCTCATCATCATCGAATCGGCCATCAAACGCTACAAAGAAAAATATTGATGCAAATCAAATCCAAACTCCCCCACCTCGGCACGACCATTTTCACGACCATGTCGGCAGAAGCGGTGAAACATGGCGCGCTCAATTTAGGCCAAGGATTTCCTTCCTTTCCTGTGGATCCGCTTTGGGGCGATTTGATGAAAAAACATATTGACGCTGGTCGCAATCAATACGCTCCGATGCAAGGCTTGCCTGAATTGCGCAAAGCGCTCGCCGAAAAAGTGAATACCGCCTATGGATCATCCATCGATCCAAATGCAGAAGTGACGATCACGGCTGGAGCTACACAAGCCATTTTCACTGCTATTTCTGCCTTTGTTCATTCGGGCGACGAGGTGATTCTTTTCGCACCGGCCTATGATTGTTATGCGCCTGCCGTCGAAATGCTTGGAGCGAAAGCTGTTTGGGTCGAATTGCGTTATCCGGATTATCGCATTCCATGGGATGAGGTGCGTGCAAAATTCAATGAGCGCACCGCTATGATCGTGTTGAATCATCCACACAATCCCAGCGGTGCGGGTGTAGAAGAAAGTGATATGCAATCACTGATCGCTTTAACACAAGACACCAACTGCATCGTATTGTCTGACGAAGTGTATGAACACATTCTATTTGATGGACGTTCACACTTCAGTGTTCTGCGTTATCCCGAATTGCGTGAACGTGCATTGAGTGTATTTTCTTTTGGAAAAACATTTCATCTCACAGGCTGGAAAATGGGCTATATCATGGGAGATGCAGCCTTAATGCATGAATTTCGAAAAGTGCATCAATACAATGTTTTTTGTTGCAATACACCTGCCCAATGGGCCATGACTGAGTATCTCGAAGATCCAAAACATTATTTGGACCTCCCTTATTTTTATCAAGAAAAACGCGATCGTTTCAACCAACTTCTTTCGGGAAGCGGGTTTGATATTGTTCCCAGTGCAGGAACCTATTTTCAATTGCTCAATTACAGTCATCTTACCAATGCATCTGATGTAGAAGTGGCGATGGAATGGACCGCCAAATATCAAATCACCGCGATTCCATGTTCTGTTTTCTACCCATCAATGGCCGACGATAAAGTATTGCGTTTTTGTTTTGCAAAAGACGACGCCACCTTGGTGCGCGCCGCCGAGATCCTTTGTTCCATTACCGCATGAACTGGTTTGCTTCGATATTGAAACTACTGCCTTTCACCGTCAATGTGAGTGGCCGAAAACACGATATGATTTGTCGTGCCGGGCGACTGTTCATTGGAGCATTACACGATACCTCGTACAATGGCTCCACCATTCATTTAGCGGGTCATCGTTGTGCAGAAATTATCGGCTATGCTCCTGCCAATTTCTTTCGCGACTTTACCCAATCTGCTTTAGGAGAAATGTTAATACAGCATATTCGTCCAGGAATGGTATTCGTGGACGCAGGTGCGAATTTGGGGGGGTATAGTTATTTAGCCAAACAACGCGGTGCGGATGTGCATCTTTTCGAGCCCTTTCCTGAATTGGCCTTCTATTTAAAAGAAAACGAACATATTTATGGAAAGCTATACCCCATCGCCCTTTCCGATCAATCGGGCACAGCAACTTTCCATATTTCCGATATCAATATTGGCGGCAGTTCATTGGTAGATAGTCAACTTGACCATGCACAAAGCGGATACACGCGAGAGGTAATTGTACAAACCGCCACTACCGAACAAATGCTCGGTTTTTTACCCAAAATTGATTGGATGAAAATAGACGTCGAAGGCAATGAAGAAGCGGTCATAAAAGGTTGTGAATCGCTATTGCGTGAAGGCCGCATTGAACACATTTGGTGCGAAGTACGTGGACCACAAAGCGATCGCAACCCCAACAGTTACCTTCCTGTATGCACAAAACTTGCAACATACGGCTACAAAGCCTATCAGGTAAAAGAAGGAAAAATGCTTCCGTTTGATTTCACCTCCTCACCGGCAGTACCTCAATATTTTGATCTTTATTTTAGAAAAACATGAAAGAACATTTGCGCATATGTAGCGTGCAGTTTGACATTGCCTGGGAACAACCGTCAGAGAACTACAAACGCATAGAAGCCCAACTCCAAGATGCCGTATCTCCGGATGTGATTGTGCTTCCGGAAATGTTTACCACCGGATTCAGCATGGCGCCCGAACGCATGGCCGAAGTCTATTCCGAAGACATGGCTACAATAAATTTCATGCATGGAATTGCCCGCAAATTCGGTGCGTTGGTGATGGGAAGTATAGCGGTGAATGATGGTGGAAATTATTTTAATCGATTACTTTGTGTTTACCCCGACCGAACGATCATTCGGTACGATAAAAATCATTTATTCACATTCGGCAATGAGCATTGCCACTACACACCGGGGCAAGCATCCATCATTATTGAATGGCAAGGTTGGAAAATCAAACCATTGATATGTTATGATTTGCGTTTCCCTGAGTTGGCTCGCAATCGTTGGGAAGGTGATCGCGCAGCTTATGATGTATTGGTGTATGTAGCCAATTGGCCAGCGGTACGCAGTTTTCCATGGAGTACTTTGCTGAAAGCAAGGGCTATAGAAAATCAATGTTATCTTGTTGGTGTCAACCGCGTAGGTGAAGATGGCAATCAGATCACGCACAGTGGCGACTCTGTCATACTCGATGCTCGAGGCGGCACACTTAGTGATCTTCAACCCGGCGAAACGGGACTCATTGAAGCCGCCCTCACCGCACAAACGCTTCAAGACTTCCGCACAACATTCCCGGTCCTCAAGGACGTTCGTCCTTAAAAGTTTAAAGGTTCAGACGTTTTTAGGTTAAAAAATCAAACCTAAAAACATCCGAACCTTCAAACATCAAACTTCAGAATTCAAACTTACTTAAACGCGTCGAAGCCAGTGATATCCATACCCGTGATGAGCAAGTGGATATCATGTGTTCCTTCGTAAGTGATTACACTTTCGAGGTTGCACATATGGCGCATGAGTGGGTACTCATTGGTAATACCCATACCGCCGAGCATTTGACGTGCTTCGCGAGCGATGTTGATCGCCATATTCACGTTGTTGCGTTTTGCCATAGAGATTTGAGCGCTGGTAGCACGACCTTCATTGCGAAGTTGACCAACGCGGAAAGTGAGCAATTGTGCTTTCGTGATTTCTGTGATCATTTCAGCCAAACGCTTTTGTTGAATTTGGAAAGCACCGATCGGTTTGCCGAATTGCTGACGTTCTTTCGAATAACGAAGCGCTACATCATAGCAATCCAAAGCAGCCCCGATAGCACCCCAAGCGATGCCATATCGCGCACTGTCTAGGCAGCTCAAAGGAGCACCAAGACCGCTGCGGCCGGGAAGAATATTTTCTTTAGGAACTTTTACGTTGACAAACACCAATTCGCCTGTATCCGAAGCGCGAAGACTCCATTTTCCGTGCATCGTTGGAGTAGTGAAACCTTCCATTCCGCGTTCAACGATTATTCCGTGGATACGGCCTGATTCGTCTTTCGCCCAAACTACAGCGATATCCGCGAACGGCGCGTTAGAAATCCACATTTTCGCGCCATTGAGCAAATAGTGATCGCCCATGTCTTTGAAATTGGTCACCATTCCACCCGGATTTGAACCGTGATCTGGCTCAGTAAGTCCGAAGCAACCGATCATTTCACCACTAGCGAGTTTAGGAAGGTATTTATTACGTTGCTCTTCAGTACCATATTTCCAGATAGGATACATCACGAGCGAGCTTTGTACAGAAGATGTAGAACGGAGACCACTATCGCAGCGCTCCAATTCTTGCATGATCAAACCATAGGAGATTTGATCGAGACCGGCACCACCGTATTGTTCCGGAATGTAAGGTCCGAATCCGCCGATTTCGGCCAATCCTTTAATGAGATGACGTGGGAACTCACCCTTTTCCCAGGCTTGTTCAATGATAGGCGAAACTTCTTTTTTCACCCAGGCGCGGGCTGTATCGCGAACCAATTTGTGTTCGTCGGTGAGCAGCTCGTCCATGAGGTAATAGTCGTGCCCTTGGTAAAGATCTGTACGCATGGTTGGTTATATATTTTGCAAGTTTCTATTTAAATGCGGTGCAAATGTACCGCTTTCAATTCAAAACAGCACTAAAGAAGTCCTTGTTCGGTGCGACCGTATTTTTCATACCAATCGTCTACCAAAAGGTCACGACCATTGCTCGCGGCAACCGCCATCTGATCACAGCGTTCATTCAGGGGATCCCCGTTGTGACCGCGCACCCAGGTAAAGCGAACATCATGCGCCCGAGCGATTTGGAGATAGCGTTTCCAGAGATCGGGATTCTTGACATTTTTCCAACCTCGGCGAATCCAACCGTCAATCCACTTTTTTTCTACCGCATCCACCACATAGCGGGAATCGCTGAAAACTGTCACTTTGCAGCCCGGTGTTTTCAAGGCTTCCAAAGCAATACACACCGAAAGCAATTCCATACGATTGTTGGTGGTGAGGCGAAAGCCTTGGGCCATCTCTTTATAGTGCTTACCACTCATGAGCACAATGCCGTAGCCTCCAGGACCCGGATTGCCTTTAGCGGCGCCATCGGTATAGATTGTTACTTGCGGAGCGAGGCTCATTTGAAGAGATGCTGAGCGTTGTTAGAAAACAATTTGAGTGCTATGGCGAGGAGAATAATTCCGAATACTTTTTCTAGAATAGCGATCCCTCCCACGCCCAAAAAACGTTCGATGCGATTGGTTAGTTTGAGCACGAAAAAAATGATCGGCATATTGAGAATGATGGCAATGATGATGTTGATCACTTCATACTCCGCTCGAAGTGCGATAAGCGTTGAAAATGTACCGGCCCCCGCGATAGTCGGAAAAGCCAAAGGCACGATCGAGGCCGCTTTTTCACTACCTTCTTTTTGTTTAAATAAGCGAATACCGAGGATCATTTCCATCGCAATAAAGAAAAGGATGAATGAACCCGCAACCGCGAAGGAATATACATCCACACCAAAGAAACTCAAGAACTTTTCTCCAATGAGTAGAAAAACAAGCATGAGCAACATGGACACTGACGTGGTGGTATAAGGCTGAATGTTCCCGGTTTTGCGTTTGATATCAAGGATAATGGGAATACTACCGAAGATATCAATTACCGCAAACAGCACCATGAAAGCCGAGAGTATTTGAGTAGAGTCGATCATTGGGGCAAATGTAACTCATTCCTCACTCCTAAATAAGCAACGTTCTCTTCTTCACGGAGTCGTTGAAATACCCGTTGGCACCGACGATAGGAATGCTATGGATCGCAACGCGTTCACCGAGTTTTAGCTCTACAGCATGAACAATCTCATCAAAGAGGAGTGCTTTCGATTGGCAGGTAATCACACTGTAGCATTCTTGAATCAATTGATCGTCGATCATTTTATAGAGCACATTGTTTTCATCAATGGAAGCCGAAGCAATTAATTTTTCATGGAGGAGAAATTGAACGATGTCTTTTGGTTGTTGTTCCTCGCGAAGATAGATGACTACATTGATCATAAGCCAGTGGTGATTGTACTACCTTATGACAATTGATTAGTAGTGAAAGTTCTCAAAAATAAAGTTAAAGGGCAAAGGTCAAGTGGCAACGTCTATTGATAAATAGACTACAATTTTCCCCGCAGCACCTGTTCAATTACTTGAGGAAAATGAGCGATTTCGAGGGCGCGAACTTTCATTTCAATTTCATACGGTCCATCAGTCGGTTCAATGTTCGCTTTTGCTTGAAAAATGGTGGCTCCTTCATCATAATGTTCATTGACAAAGTGAATGGTAATCCCGCTTTCCTTTTCGCCCGCTGCATGCACCGCTTCATGCACAAAATGTCCGTACATCCCTTTACCTCCATATTTAGGCAATAGAGCAGGATGGATGTTGATAATCCTATTTTCAAAAGCCTTCACCAAATGCGCAGATCAACTTTATTTATCAATATTGATAAATAT
>JBMOFW010000149.1:0-7033 GCA_049318685.1 Flavobacteriales bacterium | reverse complement strand
GGAATACATGTGATCAAGTGCATTGTTGACCATGCAGCGCAGTTCGATCACGTTGTTTTTAGCGGTGGTAGAGCGCCATTGAATAGAAGCATCCAACAGCTGATAGGCATCAATGCTGAGGTAGTCACTTTGCGTATTGTCGAGATATTGTTTGCCCACATAGCGTCCAATGAGACCAAGACCCAGCTCGCGGTATTGTGGTTTGTTCGGATCACCTTTTTTCCAAACCACATATTGCAATTGAGCCATGGAGATGACGGATGGGGAAAAGGCGATGTCTGTATTTTCGTGTTTGATGCGCACAATATCAAAGTCGATTGAATAATCATAGAGCGTTTCATCAAGTGCTTGAATTTTGTTTTGACTCAAGGTCAGATTTGCATCAAAGCGAAGATTGGTGAGGATGTTCCAATATCCCGAAAGTTCGATACCGCGACGAAAGCTCTTGTCGACATTGATACGCAGCGGAGCGCCAACATCATTCAATTCACCGGTAAGCACCAATTGATCTTTATAATTCATGTAGTACAGATTCGCTTCCCAACCGTATTTGTCTTTGTTCATGCGGTATCCCATCTCGATATCGGTCATCGATTCGGGTTTGGGTGTTGTGCCGTATGGCGCGTCTACAAAGTCGTTGCGGTTGGGTTCTTTGTTGCCAATGGCTGCTGAGATGAAAACGTTTGCATTCGAATTGAAATAATACGTGAAGCCCAATTTTGGATTAAAAAAGACCAGTGTTGTATCCACATTATAGGCGCGCAAATCATTGTCGAGGCCCTTGGTGCTGTAGTCAACATAGCGCACTTGCATATCTGCAAAAACGGACCAGCGATTATTTTGGGTAAATGAGAATTTGGCAAAAGCGTTGCCATCGTTCTTTGTGCTTTCCCCTTCATAGTAGCGATAATCTAGAGGAGAAAGACTGCCGTTTTCTGTCCAGATTACTTTTCCAAAGTGGTCGCCGAGATATTGACTGAATGCTCCGCCCACGACGGCGCTTATGCGACTTTGATACAATCTCCACGCGATGTTTCCTCCATAGAAATGGTTGTCAAGCCAACGTTGTCGTACGAGATCCGTTGAGGTCACGCTATCGTTTGGAGCAAGCAGAAGGTATGATGCGTAGTCTTGATCGTTTTTATATTCTTCAAAATACCCGTAGCCTCGTGTGTAATGCAGCGCTCCTTGGATGGTTTGATTGGTTTTTATTTCTTTTGAAACATGCAATTGATAATGCTGTTGTGAATAGTCGTCGACCTGATTTTCGTAGGTGTAATAATTATAGGTGCGACCGGATTGCAATAGGTTTTGTGTTTCTGCTTCATTGAGTCCGTTGTTGGCAGCGAAGGTCAGCATGGAGTCGGTGTTATTGATGAGTCGAGAAACAGGTGTGCCGTACCAAGATTGATAGGTACGCTCGTGTCCACCAAACGTGGTTGCTTTGACGGTCCACTTTTCTGATTTGTAAATTCCCGAAAGGAAATAGGAAGATAGTTTGGCAGATGCGCGGTCGATATAACCATCACTTTGAATGTGCGAAAGGCGACCTTCAAAAGTGAATCTTTCTTTGATGGTTCCGGTGCCGAATTGCACATTGTTGCGCAATGTGCCGAATGCGCCACCACCTGAATTGAGTTTGAAAAAAGGCAACGCAGAAATGCCATTGGTTTGCATGCCGATGGTGCCGCCGAATGAAGCCACACCATTGGTGCTGCTTCCTACACCGCGCACCACAGAGAGGGTGTTGACGCTGGTAGCGAAGTCGGGCAGGTTGACCCAAAATACTTGTTGGCTTTCCGGATCATTGAGTGGAATGTCGTTGATGGTGACATTGATCCGTGAAGGATCTGTACCACGAATCCACAGTCCTGTGTAGCCGATCCCCGTTCCGGCGTCGGACGTGGCGACGAGCGATGGTGTGTTTCGCAAGAGATAGGGTACATCTTGCCCGTAGTTGATTTTGTTGATTTGATCCTTTTGGATTCGTGTAAATGAAAAAGGGTCATAGCGTTTCATCACAACGATTTGTGTGATTGAAACCGCACTGAGTTGTTTGGTGGAGATGGAGTCGTTGACTTGGCAGAATGCGGCTATAGTAGCGCAACTCAACACTGTCGAAGCGACAATTTTGTGTAACATGTTTTTAAAAAATTAAACGTTAATCAATTCCTTGCCCAAGGGCAGCGCAAGGTTTAACTAACCAATTTCCCTTGGCGGCATGACCCGCCCAGGTTCCTCCCAACGTGAATTGGGAAAGGGTATAATCTCAGTCGCGTTGTTGAACGGGACACCCCTGTGAGAACGAAGCAAAAGTACACAAGTTTCTGGTCTCAAGTTTCTGGTTTCGGGTATATTTGTTTTTATGAAAGAATTTTGGGATGCACGGTATCGTGAATTGGCTTACGCGTATGGCAAGGAGCCGAATGTTTTTTTAGCGGAGCAATTGCCAAAGCTAATTCCTGGCAAGGCGTTGTTTGTGGCGGAAGGTGAGGGACGCAATGCCGTTTTCGCGGCCCGTTTAGGTTGGGAGGTGGATGCCTTTGATATTAGTGAATCGGGCAAAGGAAAGGCGGATGCATTGGCGAAAGAAAACAATGTTCAGTTGAATTATCGCATCGAATCGGTTTTGGATATTGAGTTACAGTCTGAGTATTATGATTTGATTGTTTTTGTCTTTACTCATTTTCCGGAAGGCATGCGTCAAGCGGCTTTTGAACGTGTACTGAAATCGTTGAATCCGGGTGGTGTTGTGATCTTGGAGTGTTTTTCAAAAGACCATTTGAATTACAATGCACACAACAATTCGGGTGGGCCAAGAGAAGCATCGATGCTTTATGATGAAGAAGTATTGTGCGATCTAATGTGCGATTGTGAAACCGTTTTGATGGCGAAAGAGGTGGTAGTGTTGAAAGAAGGGCCCTATCATGATGGTGAGGGCAGCGTGATGCGGTTTGTGGGTCGGAAGAAGGATTCGATCCGCTGAGTTGGCGTTTTGTACCATTCACTACAAATTTTAGAATGAGCGGCCTGAGAATGGTCTAATTTCGGGGTATGCATTTCTTACGCAATAGACCCTATTTTTCTTTGGCCTTAGTAGTCATTCCCTTGTTGGCGATGACCACCACTACGCCCATTTTCTTAGTGGTCAATCGGCATGTGGAAATGTTGCCTGTTGTTTGGGTAATGGTGTCAATTCCGCTAACTATTTCGTGGATTTTAAATTACCACATGCATCGCTGGTTGAAAAACCGTATTGTCTTGCAATGGTTGGTCACCACGGCTATCATGATCCTGATTGCATTCACCGTGCGCACCGTTTTCATGGATGATATCCGCCAATATGTAATGAAGTCTGAGGATCCGTTTTTCCCAGCACCACCACCATTGATGACCACTCTGGGTTTGGTTAAATTGGACAATACATTGATTATTGTGTTTCAAACCTTGATTCGCTATCGCTTGCAGCAGGTGCAATTTGTGAAAGATTTGAGTGAGGCCAAGTTGCAACGTGTACAAGCGCAGTACGAAAATTTGCGGAATCAGATTCATCCGCATTTTCTTTTCAATACCTTGAATACACTGAAGATTTTGGTGCATAAGGATGCGGACAAGGCGGAAGCGTATATCCTTAAAGTATCCGATTTTTTGCGCACCTCGCTTCAATCCAATCAAACATTATCACATACTGTTGAGGAAGACTTGCGCGTGGCAATGATTTATTTGGAAATACAAGAAGTCCGTTTTAAAGATTGTTTTGCATTGGATGTGGAATTGACTGATGAGATCAAACAACAGATGGTGCCAGTGTTGACATTTCAATGCTTATTTGAAAATATTCTTAAGCACAATCGGCTATCAAAGCAACAGCCGATCCGCATTGGGGTGAGGCAAGTTGGAGATGCTTCGATCGAGGTCTCCAATACCTTGATTCCGCTCGAATCGGATCGCATGGAATCTACGGGAACGGGATTGTTTAATTTAAATGAACGGTTTAAAATCTTGGGTGGAACAGAAGTAGAAATTAGTGAGTCCAAGTCTTTTTTTAACGTTAAAATTCAAAGTTTATCCAAATGAAAGTGGTGATTATCGAAGATGAAGAATTGACCGCCGAAGATTTGGCAGTTCAAATCGGAAAGTATTCGGATGATATCGAAATTGAAGCGGTATTGGCCTCTGTGGAGGAGAGCGTTCGGTATTTGAAATCACATTCACAACCTGATCTTATATTCAGCGATATTCAATTGCAAGACGGAGCGAGTTTCGATATATATCGCGCTGTTTCATTGACGTGTCCTATAGTATTTTGCACGGCATTCAACGAGTTTGCGCTAGAGGCGATAAAGAACAATGGTATCGACTATATCCTCAAACCTTTTTCGAAACAAGATGTCCATAGCGCGTTGGATAAGTACAATCAATTGAAGCAGAATTTATCGCGTCCTGAGGGCAATATGGATCGTTTTCTAGGCGAGATATCGCGCATGAAAAAAGTCAGTTCGGTGTTGGTGTACTATAAAGACAAGATATTGCCTATTCGATTAGAAGATGTCGCTTTGTTTTATAAGCAAAATGAAATTACCTATTTGAAAATGCTGGATGGAAAGCAATATGCGATGGATCAAACCATGGATCATTTTGAGCAGACGGTAGGCAGTGATTTTTTTCGTGTGAGCCGTCAGGTATTGATTCAACACCGCTGCGTGAAGGAAACAGTGAATTTATTTAATCGAAAATTGGAAGTCGTTCCTTCGGTGCAACTTGATTTCAGGATAGAGGTGAGCCGTAATCGAGTAAATGATTTTTTAGATTGGCTTACGGCACATTGACCATTCACATGGGGATATGTACTACTGACGAATTTCTTTTTAACCCCTCGAAACGTCCACGTTACTTTTGTCAAATAAATTAATAAAAACTTTATGCGTTCAGGGTTTATCATCTTTCTCCTCTTGAGCACATTTTTCAGTCGGGCTCAAACGGTGTCGTTACCTTCCTTGGAATCTGCTTTTCGATTTGCCGATACGTCGAGCTTTGTGATGGATCAAGCGAACATTCAAGAGAAATTGGCCAAGTTGACTACCAATGCATCGTATGGGAATGTGCTCAATCCGCGGATTCCTGTAACCGGTGCGTTGACCAATAACACCAATCTTCAAGTGAGTTTTATTCCGGCGGAAATTTTTGGTGGTCCGGCCGGGACATTTCGCGAAGTCACGATGGGGCAACAGTATATCACTTCATTGACCATCGCTCCGCAATTTGATATTATCAATCCGGGACATTTGAGCGATATGAAGTCGGCGCGATTAAATGAGGAAGTGGTGCAGTGGCAAAACAAGCAAAGCAAACAGGATCTTTATGATCAAATCAATAGTGCCTATCACAATATCCTTTCTTTTCAAGCTCAAATAGGCGTGTTGCAGCGCCATGTGGAGATTGCAGACTCGATATTGAAGATTGTAGAAGGCAAGAATACATTGGGTATGGTGCGCGCGCAAGATTTGAATGATGCGACCATTAATCTCATTCAATATCAAAACAAATTGGATCAGGCCAAGACGGCGGTAGAGAATCAATATTTCATGTTGGCGATTTTGTTGGATACAGAAAAATCGTTGGAAGTGAGTGCCGACTTGTGGGCCTATAGTCCTACAATGGAGTCGAGTCTGGCGACGGGCGATTTGTCGGTGAAGAGTTATTTGGCGCGTGAAGCCTATGCCAAACAAACTTGGCGTTCGGCACAATGGAATCAATTGCCCACACTTTCATTTGTGAGCTCGTTGAGTTGGCAAAACAACAGCAATGCGAAATTCATGGATCCGGCACAGCGCTGGATCAATGCAAACTATTTGGGGTTGCGCTTGAGTTGGGATTTCCCCACCAATGTGCAGAAGTTGACGACTTCGAGCAATGCGAAACTCAATTTTCAATTGGCAGAAGAAGCGGCAGATCATGCGCGATTGCAGACCACATTTCAGAATCAGCAAATGAACAATGATTATGAAAAAGCGTTGAGTGATTACGAGTCGGCTTTGCGTGTTTTTGTTTTAGAAGAAAATTCATTTGGTCACTTGCTCAATCAATACGATGCTGACTTGGTGGCCTTAGATAAATTGCTTGCTGGTCAGGTGAAATTGATGGCTGCTCGCTTAAATGTGGCCAGTGCTTTGGCTACCGTGGCCTTTACAAAAGAAAAGATCAATATCCATAATTCGATACGATGAAACTAATGCTCTGGACAGGAATGATGGCAGCGGTAGTGCTGGCTTCCTGTGGAAAAGGAAAAGATCAAGAAGTGCAACCAAGTCGTCAGGCGATCACCGAAACGGTGTTTGCCTCTGGCCAATTGGATGCGCGTGATCGGTACAATTTGACAGCACAATCTGAAGGTTATTTGGTGGAGTTGAATGTAGAAGAAGGAGATAGTGTGACCAATGGTCAAGTGCTCGCGGTGATCAATAATATTTCCAATGAGGCGAATAGTGCTGCTGCGGGTGAGCAATTAAAAATTGCTGAGTACAATTTGAGCATGAATGCTCCGGCCTATAAAGAAGCAGCGGCTAATTTGGAATTGGCCGAAACCAAATTGGCTCAAGAAAACAAACAGCTCAATCGCTACAAAGAATTGCACAAGCAAGGCAGTGTTTCTGATTTGGATTTAGAAAATGCTACCATCGCTTACACCACGGCGGAAACCAATGCGGAAGCGGCCAGAGAACGATTGAAATTAATTCAACAACAGGCCAAGCAAGCCGAAATTACACAGCGTGCACAACAGCAAATCTCAGCGAGCAATCGTCAATACAATGAATTGAGCGCTTTGTCGAATGGTACTATTTTGAAGCGTCACAAACAACGCGGTGATTATGTGCGCAAGGGCGATGTGATATTGACCATAGCCAATGAAGCCACCGTGATTGCGAAATTGAATGTGGATGAAAATAGCATTGGCAAAGTAGCTGTGGGTATGCCCGTGAAAGTGCGATTGAACACCTTCAAAGATCAAATTCTCGATGCCAAAGTGTCGTTG
>JBMOFW010000148.1:0-7137 GCA_049318685.1 Flavobacteriales bacterium | reverse complement strand
TACTTAGAACTCGATCCAGGTACTTGGTATTACTTCGAATACAAACTAGGCATTATGAATGTAATCAGCTCTGACAAAGATTTCATTACCATTCTCACCGAGGTTAAGGACGACAAGCGCAAGTTTGAGGAGAATAATGTGAAATATACTTTCCAATACATTACTTCGAAGAAGAAACGGGATGACTTTGTGGCGAGATTTCCTGACCTCAACTAGTAACTTTTCAGAGAAAGGTTGCGTAGAAAGCGGGAATACTAACCTAGCAAAGAACAATATTATGACAGCTGTACAACACGAACAAATGACCAGTTTGATGAACACGCTCAATGAAATCCAAGAGCGAATGAGCAGGTCAAAACATATGTTTCCCAATCATCACGCTCAATTGCAACAGCGATATGAGCAATTGGTAGAACAAGCCAAGATGATGAAACTTACGCCACCTTGGTTGGCTGCTTGATATAGAAATTCCTTACAAAAATAAAAACCCCTCGAATGAGGGGTTTTTGCTTTATATCAATCTTTTTTCATCTAACATCCATCCGGTGATGCTCTGTCGCATGCGGTTAGTCACCAATACTTCGTGGAGCAATTCGCTTCGGAAAAGAATTAAGCGACCGGCTTGAGGAAGTAATTCCATTTGTTCCCCATTTTCTAAATACACAATCAACTCTCCCCCATCAGATTTTTGCCAATTTTCATTTAAATAAAAAACGAATGAAACGACCCGATGCGAACCATGTTTGTGGCGATCGCTATGCACCATGTAACGTGTGCCAACAGGATATTGGGTATAGTGGCATTCAAAATCGCGAACACCCATAAAAAATTCGCGATTGAGCGACTGAATAAGAGATTCTATCAGTTCCAAATAACGTTTCGTCCCATTTTTTGCATTTTCAGGATCAATCCATTTAATAAAGTCACCACGTTTGGCATTATCCAATTCAAACGTCCCTTCTTTTCCGATACCGGCGCGCTTCATCGCTTCCGCATCCATGAATTCGGAAATCGCTTGACGAATTTCTGCAACCTCTTCAGCCGGTATGGCCTCGTCGATAACGCAATAGCCGTGTTGTTCAAAAAAGTCGGGATCCCACTGCATTATTCCACCCAATCGGCTATGAAAATATTGGTATCGCGAGTGCGGCCGTTATGGCGATTGCTGCACCAAACAAATTTTTTCCCATCAGGAGAAAACATTGGGAATGAATCAAATGCATCATCAAACGTGAGTTGTTCTAGGCCAGATCCATCGATATTGATCATGTACAAATTGAATGGAAAGCCACGCTCGCTCTTGTAGTTGCTGCAGAAAATAATCTTGTTGCCTTTGGGGGTGAATGTAGGTGCCCAATTCGCCTTTCCTAAATTGGTCACTTGATGTGCATTACTGCCATCCGCATTGGCTACCCAAATTTCCAAATTGGTAGGTTCAACCATGTCTTTGTCCAATAGATCTTTATACGCTTTGAGTTCTTCTTCCGATTTAGGTCGTGATGCCCGCCAAACGATTTTGGTACCGTCCGGACTAAAGCATGCGCCCCCGTCATAACCTGGGGTGTTTGTAATTTGCTTCACTCCAGTACCATCCAAGTTCATGGTATACAATTCCAAATCACCAGAGCGCAAAGAGGTAAAGATAATTTTGTCGCCTTTCGGACTCACTGTTGCTTCAGCGTCATAGCGAGGCTCTGTGGTCAATTGCTTTTTAATATTTCCATTCAAATCGGCAACAAAGATGTCGTAGGCATCATACAGCGACCATACATAGCGATGGCCCATATTGGGAACCGGTGGACAACTATCCTGCTTCAAATGGGTTGACGCATATAGAATACTCTTATTGTCGGGCATGAACCAACTGCAAGTTGTGCGGCCTTTTCCGGTAGAAATCATTTTGAGTTTGGTACTGTCCGGTTCGCGCTTTAGATCCAAAACGAAAATTTGATCGCATCCCAGGTTCCACCCTGGATTATCACTTTGGAAGATCAATTTTTTTCCGTCAAAACTCCAATAAGCCTCCGCATTGTTGCCTCCAAATGAAAGTTGACGCACATTCTTCAAATGTTTTTCGTCCGCATAATGAATTGGCTCGTCATTGTTCACGGGAGACTGCACACTTTGGGTTCTTTTTGTGCACCCAGAAACAGAAAAAACTAACACTGTAAAAACAAGGATTCGGGTAATAAGCATAACTTTCGAAATATGGAGTGCAAAAGTAACTTGAGTCGCACTTCGTACATCATACAATTGTAAATTGCACCAGATTTTACCCTCCGATGAAAAATTTCAGATATAGCACTTTAGCCATCTCAACCGTTCTTGTTGTAGCAATCAGTTCCCAATCATTTCAGTGCACCCCAAGGAGAAATGTGCTAGAATTTCACTTGGATTCATCCAACGTTGGTGAAGATGTCATCCGAGTGCTTTCTTCTGATGAATATGAAGGCCGAGCAACTGGAAGTGAATCTGAGAAGAATGCGGCAGCTTATATTATTCAGACGATGAGGAATATCGGGCTTACACCAATGGGTACTAGTGGAGGTTGGACTCAGACATTCACATTTGTCCCTCACCCACCAATAAAAGTGCATCAGGTGGGCGACAGCACCCAATTGGGCATGGGGTTGGTAAAGGAAATTTCTGGCAATAATGTAATTGGCTACATGGACAATGGAGCTTCTTCCACAGTTGTTATCGGGGCGCATTACGACCATTTGGGTTGGGGCGATGAAAACAGCCTTTCGAATGATGGCAAACCCGCTATTCACAACGGTGCTGATGACAATGCGAGCGGAGTTGGTGCGATGCTCGCTTTAGCCGCTAAGTTGAAAACATCCAATTTGAAAAACAACAACTATCTCTTCATTGCTTTTAGTGGTGAAGAAAAAGGCTTATGGGGGAGTAATTTTTTCTGCAAGAACCCCACTATTTCCAACATGAACTATATGATCAATTTGGACATGGTTGGCAGATTGAATGCTGAGCGCTCGCTGGCCATTAGCGGCGTAGGCACCGCTCCCAGTTGGAAAGTTGCCCTCGACAATGCGAATACGTTTAGTTTCAAAAATGTGTATTCAGAAAGCGGTGTAGGTCCAAGCGATCATACCTCTTTTTACAATATTGGTATTCCAGCCATTCATTTGTTTACAGGTCAGCACGCGGATTATCACAAACCAACTGATGATGCGGATAAAATCAATTATGCCGGAGTTACTGATATCACCAATTACTTATTCAATATCGTATCTCAATTGGACGACAAAGGAAAACTCACCTTCCAACGTACCAAAGATGAAAGTCAAGAGGCTGCTGCATCTTTCAAAGTCACTTTGGGTGTGATCCCCGACTATTTGTTCGGAGGTGAAGGTATGCGTATAGACGGCACCCGTGAAGGCAAACCCGCTGCCAAAGCTGGGCTAAAACAAGGCGATATCGTCATTCAATTGGGTGATCACAAAGTGACCGACATGATGAGTTACATGGAAGCCTTGGGAAAATTCGAAAAAGGACAGACCACGGTGGTGCGATTCATTCGCGATGAAAAAGAACAAACGGCCAACGTTACTTGGGAGTAATTAGGAGTGAGGAAAGAGGGGGATTAGGAGACAAGGGTGGCGAGGGCGATTCCGACGAGGATGCTCGCAAACTTGACCCAATTGAACTTATGCCCTTCTTCACTTTCAAAAATAATGGTGGTACTTACGTGCAGGAGAATACCAATCAACACTCCCGTTACTTTAGGTGTCAAATCAGCAAAATGCTCTAAATTCAAATCGATCAGGAAGTGGTTGGTCAATGCGCCCATAGGAGCCATTAATCCGAATATCACCAACCAAAAAATGGAACGTTTCAATGTCACGCCGCTATTCATCAACAGCGCTGTGAATACGAGTGATTCCGTTATTTTATGTAAGGAAATTCCCAGTAATAAAGAAGAGCGATGGTCATGTGCATGCACGTGACCATGCGCATGGCCATGATCGTGAACGTGATTGTGCACTTCCATGGCGCCACCGAAAGGCATACCTTCAATAAACGCATGAATCCACAACGACGCCATTACCGTGAACAAAAAGCGTGTGCCAGCATTGGCGTGGCTATGCGCGTGCCCATGCTCCACTCCATGCGAAAAGAAATCGAGCACAACTTGAAGCATAAAGCCGCCTAAAACATACCAACCTGCATGCTCGATGCCTGATTCAAAAAGTTCGGGAAATAAATGCAATAGTGTCAATCCCAATAAATAGGCGGCACTAAAACTCAAAAGAAGTTTGATTTGTTGACTGCTTTGCTTTCGATAAATAATGAAAAGCGCTCCTCCCACCAATGCCGCTGCAAACAGCACAACCATGTAATAAATTGGTAATTCCATGCTACTTAGTCGCTATGATAATGATGCGGTCCGATGAGTGTTCGTCGAAATCGGACATGCTATAGTTGCCGAAAGTACGCACAATATTGAATCCAGCCTCTTCAATCATCGTCTTGAGCGTATTCGGTTTGATCAATCGCACATGTTCCTCAAAATGATATTCTTTACCATTATCAGAAAAATCAATGCTTTTCATCATAATGTCATCTTCAATGTGCTTGGAGATGTGAAAAGAGATGTGCTCTCGTTGAATTTCTTGCTTTTCTACCATTTGTTCTTGCACCCAAACGGCATTGAAAAAATCCATAATAAAAAGCCCATTTGTTTTAACATGGTTGTGAATACGTTGTAAAACCAGGGTGTTGTCCGCCATTTCGTCAAAATATCCAAAACTTGTAAATAAGTTCATCACAGCATCAAACTGTTGGTTTAATTCGAAATAGCGCATATCCGCCACTTCAAACGTCAAACCGGGCTGGGAAAGAGCTTTCGCTTCAGCGATGCTCTCCTTGGACAGATCGATTCCCAACACATTATACCCGGCTTTGTGCATTTGTAGACTGTGTCGACCCCGTCCACAAGCCAAGTCGAGTACGTGACTTCCCGGGGGAAGTTGAATATGAGCGAGTAAATTGATGATAAACAATTCCGCTTCGGAGGCTGAGCGGTGACTATACAGCATCTTGTAATATGGAGAATCAAACCACGATTCGAACCAATCAGAACATCTTTTCTCCATTTAATTCACCTTTTTTGAGATGCGAAGATATAAAGCAGAAATTTGTGGCCGCACTTTCATTTTTTTTTACACCTTTGTAGCGATAAGTATTTACTTTGTGCACATGGAAAACATCATTCTTCGACCTACACCGAAAACTCCATCCGTGAAAATGGATGCTGAAAAGGGTGCTGTCGAAATTAAAGGCCGTTCAATTCCCGAAAACTCACTCGAGTTTTACAAGCCTTTGATCGACTGGGTAGAAAAATATGCGGTAGCCCCTCAATCGGAAACCGAGATCCATATTCAACTAGAATATTTCAATACCAGTTCAAGTAAATGTCTTTTGGATTTGTTCAAACGATTGGAAACAATCAATAATAAAGTGACCATCAATTGGTACTACGAACAAGATGACGAAGACATGTTGGAAGCCGGTGAAGATTATGAAGCGATCATCAACGTGCCTTTTAAAATGATCGAAGTCGAAGAATTGAAATAATTCTATTCTTTCTTCTCCCCTTTCTTTTTCCATTGTAGACGTTCGGGCAAGTGGCCTAAAGATTCCAAGAATCTTCTGAATCCGTCTATGAATAAAACCCAAGCCAATATGGCTGACATCATCCATATTACCATGATATTGGCGCTGAGCGTTGTGATTTGTCTTCCAAAGAAGGGTTTTGATGGCGCATAAAAGTGTGCGCGGAATAAATTGTTGCCTTGCGGCATCAAATAGATAAGATTCTGTTTTTGAACCAATTCTCCTTTATACTCCACGATTTTCTTGAGATCATTTTTATTGGTCACAAAATCTTCTAAACTTTCATTGAAATGATCATCTTGAAGTTTGAGATAAGCAGTGCGCATCTCCGGAGTCACGGTCATCTCAGCAATTTTTGATTCGCGTTGTTTATTCGCCGCATTATATGCTTGAATGTAGTATTGTTCCAATTCCCCCAATCGTACCTCAATGTCGGCGAGTATACCCGTGTTGACCGTCTGCTCAGCCAATTGATCGAAGGCAGAGAAAGTAAACTCCGAATTGGTATTCACCTCTTTTTCAAGTTCATTTCTCAGAACGGTCAATGAACGGGAAAACTCCTTCCCTTTCTGACCCGTCTCCAGTCCTTTGCGCACCTCGTTGACCTTGGTTTCCATTTCCTTCATCCAATAGTCTTTCTTCCATCCACAATATTTACGTGGTTGCTCATATTCAAAGAATAGTTTATTGAAATCATTATTGCGGAATTGATGCACAGCCAACGCTTCATAAGCCCAGCGCGATGTCATCACATTGCCAATGAGAGGTACACTCGCTTGATTGCTAATGGCAGGAAACAATCTGTCAAATCGCACGATGACGCCACTAAACAACAGTTGAGGAATGATTAAAATTGGAATAATGATGTATATCACCTTCGCGCTATTGAAGGATGCAGAAATATTTAATCCAAGAATATTGGCAAAAACGCTGGTGGAAAAAAGCACCATCCAAAACGGGAAAAGCATGCCTTTCACCTCGAGAATGGAATTGCCCACGAGAACGAATGTCAGACTTTGAATCAAGCTAATGAAAATCATGATGCTGATCTTCGAAAACAAGTAACTGCCCTTGCTTAAGTGTAGGTATTTTTCTCGTTTGAGAATTTTTTGATCCTTGATGATCTCCTCTGCACTTACTGTCAGTCCTAAGAACAAACACACGACTACAGAAATGAACAAATACTGCGGAAAATTGAGGTTTTCACGCAAAGTGTATTCTGACAAACCGTTGGTACTCGAAGGGTAATACTTGATAAAAAGTGAAAGTACAAAAGCCAATACAGGCGCCTCGAGAAAATTGATCAACATGTATTGTTTGTTGGCCAATTTGCTCAATACATCCCGTTTCATAAATATCTTGAACTGAGTCAGACGGCTCGGCAGAGCAAATGTGCTGCGATGCTTTTCACTAAACTCTTCAGAAGAAGTCAAGTGATTCCCAATGATTACGTTGAAGAAATTATTCCATTCTCTTGGAGAAATTTTTCGATAATCCGTT
>JBMOFW010000147.1:0-7194 GCA_049318685.1 Flavobacteriales bacterium | reverse complement strand
ATCATTCATCAATGTGTTATAATCTTCGCCGTAGTGGATGGTACCTGCTGTTGCACTAACCGTTGAACCGACGATCATTGGTGCTTTTTCGTTTTCAGTGCAGGCGTTGAGCTGTAAAAGCGCAAATACGATTAAAATGCGTTGGAATAATTTCATTACATCAATTCTTTGGCAATAATATAGATTCCCATAACGAGAACAAAGTAGCCGAATCCTTTTTTCAAGGCATCCGCGGATATCTTTTTACTTAACATATTACCGACGATAATACCCACAATAGCTAAGGCGCTCACGCTCATCAACAGCGACCAATCGATGACTTGATTGCCCAAGTCGCCGGTAAATCCGATCAACGACTTCGCTGCTATAATAGCTAGAGAGGTTCCAACAGCTTGTTTCATGGGAAGCTTGCTCAACATCACCAATGCAGGAATAATTAAAAAGCCACCGCCCGCGCCAACAAGGCCTGTCAACATACCGACAAATGTGCCTTCTAATAAGATCATGGCGTAATTGAATTTTTGTTCACCACCTTCACTACTCTCGGCTGCAGGTGCTTTTTTCTTGATCATGGAAATCGAAGCGGCCACCATCAAGATAGCAAACAACAGCATCATCAATATAGCTTTTGTGACCACAAAACTGCCTACTGTGAATACTTCATCCGGTATAGCTGGCATAATGAATTTGCGCGTTGCGTAAACTGCTGCGATCGAAGGAATACCGAAAATGATGGCTGTTTTTACATTCACGTCGCCTTGTTTGTATTTTGGGAATACACCAACAAGACTTGTAGCGCCTACAATGAAGAGCGAATAAGCGGTGGCAAGAACAGGTTCTACTTTAAACAAATACACAAGTACAGGCACAGTAAGAATAGATCCACCTCCACCGATGAGACCTAGTGAAATGCCTATAAGGAGAGAGGCTGCATACCCGACAATTTCCATAGATAAAGAATTTATTATTCGGGCAAAGCTAATTTTTTGATATAACCCTGTAAGTGATGCTTATCACACAGCCCGCAGGCCTAGGGAAACATACGATGTGAGTTCTCCGCGGAGTGGTGTGGTGAGGTGGAGTTTCAAGGAGTCTCCGCGAAATCCTTGGCCCATCAGAAACATCAATTTAGTCAAGGCGGCTTCCGTGGTCATGTCGGCACCACCGATAACACCTATCTTTTGCAGTGCGGCTGATGTAGCATACAATCCTTGCTCTACAAAGCCTTTGCTGCATTGCGTCACATTCAAGACAGTTATTCCTCGGGCAATGGTATCCTCTAATAAGGCAATAAAAGCAGGATCTTTCGGCGCATTGCCGCTGCCATATGTTTCTAATATAATCGATTGAATGTTCGGTGTATTTAATGCGGCCTTGACAAAGTCTTGGCTCATACCTGGGAAAATTTTCATAACGCCCACTCCGGCATCAAATTTCTTGTGCACTTTTAATGCACCTTGCGGGCGCAGAAGGATCGGATAATTATATAAAATATGAATCCCAATTTCAGCGAGTTCATCAAAATTGGGGGAGGAGAAGGCATCGAAATTTTCTGTACTGAATTTGTATGTGCGATTGCCGCGCATCAGCTTGGAATCAAACAATATGGCCACTTCCTGAATCACGGGCTCGCCATTGCGTCGCGTTCCTGCGATCTCAATGGCGGTGATCAAGTTTTCTTTCCCATCCGTGCGCAACTTGCCAATGGGCAGTTGTGATCCTGTGAAAATAACCGGCTTGGCCAAATTTTCTAACATGAAACTCAGTGCCGACGCGCTATACGCCATGGTGTCTGTGCCATGCAAAACGACAAAGCCACTGTAATCATCGTAGTTTTCTTCAATGGTCTCGGCAATCCTTACCCACGACTGAATGCTGACATCGGAACTATCAATGGGATCTTCAAAGGCCACCACTTCAAGGCTTGAACTAAATCGACGCAACTCGGGAATATAGTTGACCAAGTCTCTAAAATTGAGCGGCATGAGACTCCCGGTAGCGGGGTCTTCCATCATACCAATGGTGCCTCCGGTATAGATCAGCAGGGTTTTGGACACAGGCGAATGTTTGTTCGGTTATCGTCGAAAAATCGCCAAAGCATTTGCTGTAGTGACTTCCGCAACGGTGTCCAAAGATATAGATTTTGCATCTGCAATGCGCTGCCCAACAATCGGAATGTAACTACTCTCATTGCGTTTACCGCGATATGGGACAGGCGGAAGAAATGGACTGTCGGTTTCCAAGACCAAATATTCTAATGGAATGTCCTGGACTACTTGCGCCAAATCGCTCTTGGGATAGGTGATCACTCCACCGATGCCCATCATGAAACCGCCGTAGTTCATTACTTTTTTGGCCTGATCCAATGTGCCGGTGAAGCAATGGAAAATGCCTTTTAATTTGGAAGCGTCGTATTGATCAAGCACCGCAAATATTTCATCAAATGAATCACGTGCATGAATCACAAATGGTAAATCGAGTGCTATCGCCCATTCTATTTGTGTTTTAAACGCTTCAATCTGTAAGGGTAAGGTGCTTTTGTCCCAGTATAGATCAATTCCGATTTCACCTACAGCGCAGAAGGATTGTTGATCGAATGCCAGACGCATGGCAGCCAATACTTCTTGGTAGTTTTCTTTGACATCGCACGGATGCAATCCCATCATGGGTACAAACATCTCTGGATCTCGCGCTGTTAAATTTTCTATAAGCGGAATGCTTTCCAAGTCAATATTGGGCAGGTAAATGCGGTTAACTCCTGCGTCTTTGGCGCGTTTGATCCATTCTTCGCGGTCTTCGTCAAACTGCGGGAGATAAACGTGTGCGTGCGTATCAATCCATTGCATAGGGCAAAATTAGATGTACTTTTGCGCCATGGCAAAGAAAGTTTTCGCGAAAGACACCATTGCGGTGGGCACACACCTCGTGCTTCCTGAGAATACCAATACACTAGGCAACTTGATGGGAGGTCAACTCCTCAACTGGATGGACGTGATCTCAGCGATCAGCGCTCATCGTCACTGTAAGCGCATTGTGGTGACTGCTGCTGTCAACAACGTTTCTTTCCAGCATCCGATCAAACTCGGTGATATTGTTACGGTGGAGGCGAAAGTTTCTCGCGCTTTTTCTTCTTCAATGGAGGTCTATATGGAAGTGTTTGTGGAACACAATACGACCGGCGAAAAGACGAAATGCAATGAGGCTATTTACACCTTCGTTGCTGTTGATCAATTAGGTAATCCGATTGATGTGCCCGAATTGGTGCCTGAATCGGATGAAGAAAAACGCCGCTACGACGGAGCCTTGCGTCGTCGTCAATTGCGCTTGATCCTAGCTGGTAAAATGAAGCCGGAAGATGCTACAGAGTTGAAGGCGCTTTTTCTAGAACCCAAAGCTTTTCAATAGCCTGGATTAATTCAGCCTCGTCGATGTGAAGAATGCATCGATTTTTTTCTCCGTATTTGCATTTATTTCCAAGCTTTGAGCAGGGGCGTTTTGTGCGTCCATGCGGCTCGAGAATGACAGAGTCCGAATGGGGTCTGTATGGATACATGCCCAAACCAGGCGTGGTGCAACCCCAGAGGGAAATGATTTTCTTTTGAAATGCGGAGGCGATGTGCATGAGTCCGGTGTCGCCCGAGAGCACTATGGACGCTTCTTTCAGTACAAAAGCACTTTCGTGAATGCTCAATTTACCGCAGTAATTCACCACCTGGGGAAGTTGCGCGGTAATCTCTGCTGCTATTTCAACATCTTCTTTGCCACCCAAAAGAATGATTGGACGGTTGATTTCTTTACAAATAGAAATGAGTTTGGCGGCATCCATGCGCTTCCCGATGTGCGCTCCACCAATGGCAAAAGCGATGTAATGTGGAGGAAGAGTAGGGTGACTCCAAGAGAAATTTTTGGGGAAAAAATAGTCGAGGCCTTTACCATCATCTTGCACTCCGAAGGGCGCAAGCGTAGCCAGATAGCGATCAACAATATGCATATCGGGCATGTTGTTAATGCCGAAGTTGACCCAAAGCCACTTTTTGAAATTCAGTTTCTCAAACGTAAAGGAAAGTCGTTTCAATTTGCGCTTAACAATCCGGCTGCGAATATTGCTGTGCAAGTCAATGATGTAATCAAAATCCAATGTCATGAGTTCAGGCACGACTTCCATCACCGATTTGTCGATAGCATGAAGTTGACTGATGTGCGGATTGTGCTCTAACAATGAGACAAAACTTTTTTTTGTCAAAAAATGAATCTCCACTTCGCCGTCAAATTGCTCCTTGATGTATCGAATCACGGGGGTGGTCAGCACGATATCGCCCATGGAGCTGAAGCGAATGATGAGAACGCGAGTAGGATGCATGGAGCAAATTTAGGGCAAAAGTGAGCGGGCAAAGGTCAAAATTCAGAGGGCACTTTGATAGACTCAGGACAAGCAATATGAAGCAGGGAATTTTTATATCTTCGAATTGGGATTCAATTATTTTCCTCATAACATGACCAGAACTAAATGGATGATTTTTGCCGGAGCTATTGTGCTCCTGGCGATTGGTGTTTTTTCATTCAAATCATTTGCGGGCTTGACCAAGAATACGCGCCTGAAAAGCGTTGACGAATTGAAAGTGCTTCGCAATGAAATCAAAAGCGAGATGACGCCGATCGTTGTAACTCCGAATGTCATCATACAGTCCAAACAAGATTTAATTGGTTTTTGGAAAGGGTATATTCAAGAAGTAGATACCATTCAAAAAGCGGACGAAGAGTATTACATGGGGTATTATTTGTTTAGCATGAGTGTTGATTCCATTATTGGTAACCAAGCTTTTGGACACACTATCGCTAAAGGAAAAGAGATCCCATTGCAGGGCAGTTTTCAATTTATTTCCAATAAATACATTTTTGCCTTGGAACAAAAAGGCAATGGGAAATTTGATGGGACCTATCGATTCAGTATTGCAAATAGTGATAGTGTGATTACCGGAGTTTGGGAACCGTTTGATACCGCCATTGAACAGGAATTAGAATATGATCTCGTTAAGCGTATTCATCAGTACGACCCAAATGATACACTCGATGCGGAAACGCTATTTCGAGATACTTCTAAGAAGAAAGATGTACTATGGGGCGTAGATGAAGAAACAGGGGAAGAGTACTATGGTGAGGCCTTTTTAGCAAATACAGAGAAAGCATTTGAATTCAATGCATCCACACAACTCTTGAAAGAAGAGGATGTGCAGAACCTGACCAAGGGAGATTTGATCATTATTCGAAACTCCATATACGCTCGCCATGGCTATGCGTTTAAAGATTTGACCTTGCTCAGTTTTTTCGGATATCAAACATGGTATTTGCCGGTATTCACGGATATTTCTGCAGAGTTGACCGATTTGGAGTTGCAGAATATTGAGCTATTGCTTCGTTACGAGGAACATGCAGAAGAATATTACGACGTCTTCGGTCGATGAAGTGGCTTGAATTCTTAGTGTATGCGATCTTGGTGTTTTTTGCAGCATTGATGCTTCAAATTACTATGCAATATGTTCCTGTTTCTCGGGATGCGGCATTTTTGGGTATTAAAGCAACAGCCGTTAGTTACAGCTATTATCTACCGGTTTTTTATATACATGTGTACACGAGCATGTTTGCCCTTTTGGGCGGCATGTTTCAGTTTAGTCCATTGCTGAGGCGCGAGTTTCCTCAGTGGCACCGTAGCGCCGGAAAAATGTATATCGTAGTTATTTTGTTATTGTCCGGTCCGTCAGGTTTCATCATGTCTATCCACGCCAATGGGGGATGGAGTAGTCAAATCGCATTTATTCTTTTGAGTGTATTGTGGTGGTGGTTCACATACAAAGCCTACGTATCGGTTCGCCGACGAGATTTTGAGGCCCATCGCCGTTTCATGATTCGCAGTTATGCTTTAACGCTTTCGGCCATTTCGTTGCGATTATTTAAAATGTGGATGACCGAAATTTGGCATCCCAATCCCATGGATGCCTACAAGACCGTGGCTTGGCTGGGATGGACGTTAAATCTTTTGGTGGCCGAATGTATTATCCGATTCCGTTTACCTTTGAAGCATCAAACTTCTAAACATCAATAGTGATGGATTTTTTGCAAAAACAACGATTGGATGATTTATTCTTTGAGGCGGATACGCTTATCAAAGAAAAGAAAATCACGGAAGCCATTTCTTTGCTGGAAGCCATCTTGGTGGAGGCGCCGGATTATGGCCGAGCGTACAATCACCTCGGATGGATTTTTGAAACGCAATACCGCGATTTTATCAAGGCAGAAGATATGTATAAACGCTGCATCGCCTTGGATCCGAATTACACACCGATCTATCTGAACACCTCAATTTTGTTAAGCACATTGGGGAAATACGATGAGCAGAAAGAATTGCTCGCGAAAGCGCTCACCGTGCCTGGCATAGATAAACCGGGGATGTACAATGAAATGGCCATCGCTTGCGAAATGCAGGGACAGTTTGATGAGGCGATCGAAAATTATAAAACAGCCATACGCCTTAGTTTGGTAGATGCCAATATCGATACCTACATGGCCAGCATCGAACGCTGCAAAAAGAAAGCCCTCCTCAACTAATCCCTCCTCCCTCCTCCCTCCTCATTCCTATGAATTACGACGTTATAAAATCCTTGCATATCATCTTCATAGTGACCTGGTTTGCAGGGCTGTTTTATATGTTTCGTTTATTTGTTTACCATGTTGAAGCGGCCGCGAAGCCAGAGCCGGAGCGTGAAATATTACTTCGTCAATTGTCTTTGATGCAAAAGCGCCTTTGGTTTATTATCACGTGGCCGTCTGCAGTACTGACTTTGATATTAGGACCTACATTGCTCGTATTAATGCCCGATTGGCTCCGTCAGCCATGGATGCATCTCAAACTCTTTTTCATTTTGGGACTGATCATTTATCAGATCTACGGGCATCAGATTTACAAGAAATTACAGACTAACCCGGCGGCTTTCAAATCATTTTATCTGCGCTTGATGAACGAGGTGGGCACATTGCTATTAGTCGCCATTGTGTTTCTGGTTGTGATGAAAAACGCGGTGTCGTGGATATGGGGCTCTATCGGACTTATTGGAACAGGCGTGTTGTTGATGATCTTGGCCAAAATGTATAAGACTTGGCGTGAAAAGAAGGGCCAAGCTTAATTTTCAATTTTTCACT
>JBMOFW010000146.1:0-7201 GCA_049318685.1 Flavobacteriales bacterium | reverse complement strand
TGGTCACGGCCAAATTTCCATAACCATCACTGTCTAAGTCGCGATAGAAAGTGGATTGTACACCTTCGTCGATAGACGTATCACAATCGTCATCGATTGTATTGCAGACTTCTGTTGCATTCGGACGCACAGCGGCATTGTTGTCGTTACAGTCGGTCGAGTTGCTCACGTATCCAGCAGGAGCAGAGCAAGCCTGAATGGTCACGGCCAAATTTCCATAACCATCACTGTCTAAGTCGCGATAGAAAGTGGAAGGGAGAATACAAGAACCATCATCGACAATAGCTGCTGCGTTATAATTACAAGCTGCTGGATTGGTGCAACCATTGGTATACAAACATGAACCATCACTGGTGTTTGCACAAACATTATAGTTGGAAGCAAGTGGATCTGTACAACCATTCACAATTGTTGCGGTTACACTGATATTAAAAACTCCTGAAGTGCCATTGTAACCGCCAGCTTGAATATAATACGTTTGTCCTTGAACCATCTGTGCGCACGTTCTTGTGATACGTGAATAGTAATTTCCGGTACCTGTTGATATATCATCATTACAGATGACAACCGGTCCACCACAGGTAGAATACAATGCAATTCGCGTATCTGTAAGTGAGGTGGAACCGGCTTGGGTTCCTGCTGAAGTTTGAATTGTGATATCTCCTCCTGTATAGACAAAAGAATACCACAGGTCTAAAATTTGGGTGCTTCCACCGCAACCTGGATTTGCTGCATTATTGCAAGTATTCGTATTGTTGACTAAAGTGTTGCCACCATTAACAGTAAGTGAAGTTGCTCCTGAACAAAGATCATTTGTAGGTCCATAGATACAAGACCCATCGTCTGTTGTTGCTGAACCATTGAAATTACAAGCACTTGGGTCAGTACAACCAGGTGTAGGCACGTTCAAACAAAAACTATTGCTCGATTGGTTGCCAAAATTCAATGTGGTCAATTGAGCCAAAACAGCGTTGTTGGCATCATTTACCAATGCGAAATCTCCACCTGAACATGAGGACAAACCATCTCCGTAAGAGTCATTTACATTCAACGTAAAACATCCATCTCCTAGACAAATTGGAATGTTGTATTCTGTATTATTGTTATAGCCGCCTCCTGAAAAAATCACAGTAGATCCTTGAAGAATTTCCCACGAAGTTTCTTCTGCGTAGCAGTCCGTGAGCAGGGTAAGTGTTAAGTTATTCGTACCACCAGAAACGTAATACGAAACGCTCCCGTCATCATTCAATCCATTTTCATCCAAACCTTGCCCATTGACATCAACGATGGTTGCGGTAATGGTGAAAGCACCTGTACCCAAATCAAAAGTCGGAATGTTGACGGAAGCCGAACCTCCAGAAATTAAGGTTCCTGTCCAATTGTAGGTCTGAACAGCGGCACCATTGATTTGATATTCTATGGTAATGCTCGTGAGATTGTCTTCACCGGCATTTAAAATGTCAAAAGCGGCGTTAACTTCTGTGTCACAAAGAGTAGAACTTGGAGAAGTAAAACCAGTAATGGCTGCATCCAATTGTGGCAATGCATAGAGTGGGGCAGACCACAATCCTCTACCATAAGTTGATGCCACAATTTTATTAGCGGCATAATTAATGTCAAGATCAGTCACGACCACATTTGGCATACCATTCATATAGGGAACCCAGTTGCCTAATACATCGTCGCGATAATAAACACCCGCATCGGTGCCGACGTACAAGCTGTTGTCTGCTCCATTCTGATATGCAATTGCGTTTGCTGGAATATTGGGCAATGAACCTGAAATATTGGTCCATGTAGAACCCGCATTCGTAGACATATACACTTTTTGTCCTGCACTAAAGCCCGATATAGTCACATACACTTGTTGCGCATTGGTCGTACTCGTAACAATACTGCTAATAGAACCGCCAGGAAGACCTGACGACGTCGTAAAGCTTGTTCCATTGTTGGTAGAAACATAAAGTGTTCCGCCTTTTGAAGCGTAGATGTAATCATTCTCTGCAGTAGCTACGTGCAATGCATTAATTGTTCCGCTACCAATGGCTGCCAATGATGTCCATGTTGATCCACCGTTTGTAGATTTATAGACTCGTGTTTTACCAACATAAACGTGATCTGAGTTTTCTGAACCAAGAACAAAAGGAGTAACCCAAGCGCCATCTTCATTAACACCGGTGCCTCCGGAAGAGCATACAGTGGTCGGAAAGTTTAATCCCGTATTCGTAGATTTATAAATAGCCCCGTAGTAGAGCTCACCATACATAATATTTCCACTCGTCGGATTGATTTGACAATCCATTCCATCTCCACCGATTGGACGTGTAAAAGTGCTACCATTTTTCAAATTGGTTCCATTGTCCTGCCATCCTGATAGTACAATGTCCACATTCGCTGCAGAAACACTCAATCTATATTGTTGAGCAATTTGCAAATTGCTTGAAATATCAGAATAAGCAGTTCCGCCATTCAATGTCGTGAACACACCACCGTCGCAACCTACGAGAAGTCGCGAAGTACCCGGTACAAAATGAAGTGCATGAACGTCAGCGTGCACGTAAGGAACACCGCCACCACCATACCAATGGCCGTTCAATGCCCATGATGTTCCACCGTTTGAAGATTTCCAAACATTTACGCCACCTGTATAGATCACGTTCGCATCGCTCGGATCAGCCTCCAAAGCCAAATCGTACCATGCTTGACCACCGGCATCAGTGCCGCTCGGATCCCATCCCATCAAGTTCAATGCACCAGTGTAGGGCTGAGTAAATGTAGCTCCTGAATCGATTGATTTATAAATGCCATAAAACCCATTATTATTGGCACCGGCCAAAACGTAAACCCAGGTGGGTTCGTCAACAGATACAGCTAAAGCCATACGGCTAACATTCGATGCAGCAGGTAGTCCTGAAGTAATATTGGTCCAAGTAGCTCCACCATCAGTCGACTTATAAAATGCATCACTGCTCGCATAAACAATTGATGCATTGGTTGGATGAAATTTCAAATCTTTGAATGAGCCACCTTGAACTTGATTCCATGATGTTCCTCCATTTGTAGTTCTATATATCCCATTTGAAGTGGCTGCAATGACATTTTGAGAATTGGAAGGGTCTATCAAAATGCGATTCGTTTAATCCTGTGGTATTCCATGTCAAGCCGCCATCTGTGGTTTTCAATACGCCGAGAGAATAGGTGTCTCCAGCATCTCCATCGCCAGTCGCGATATACATCACATCGGTATTATTTGGATCAATGGCCACATCACTCACACCAATAGATGCTAAGTTGTCGGTATTCATCATAGTCCAACTCACACCCGAATTTGTCGTTTTCCATAATCCACCACCAGGAGCACACGCAAAAAATGTTGTCGTACTACCTGGTAAATGACGAATACTGTTTACACGTCCTGCACCACCACCACCAGAAGGTACCGAAGTATTTCCAATGTACGACCAGCTGCCAGGCATGTTTTCATTGAACATAAACATCTCAGGCTGCTCTTGCATCGCTACATAAATGGCATCTGGAGCGAAACGAACCCCTGTCGGGAAACAACGTTGCTCCATAAACCACTCCCAGCGTTTGTACTGTTTGTAGCCTTTTCCTTTGGTGACTTGTTTGTTGGCCCAATAAGTTTCGAATGATTCTTTGACTTCGTAAACATTGGTGTTTGGATCTACCATTTTACTTTGCCATTCACCTTCTTGAGCGCTGGAGGAGAGTGCACTAAATAGTAATATTGAAAGTATTACTTTAGTAGGAGTAGTAAGATTAAATTTCATTAGTTAAGTAAATAGATACGGGTTTTTGTACTATAAAACAAGACATACGGATACAACGCATACTAGTTTCGCGAGCAAGTTAACTTATTGATCATTAGCACAAAATTGTTTTTTAACAGATTCTTTGATGTCTAACCTTGTGAATTGTTGAAAAAGCTGAAAACCAAATTAATACAAAGCTAAAAGATTTAGTCTGTTGAAAACTCAACACTAGCATACGTGTAAGGTCTAAATGTTCATTCTACTTTCGCCAACTATTGTTTTATTACCTCTTTTTTAATGGCAGAACAAGTTCAATATACCGAAGACAACATACGGTCTCTAGACTGGCATGAGCATATTCGTCTTCGTCCAGGTATGTATATCGGTAAATTAGGAGATGGCTCAAGTGCTGATGATGGCATTTACGTTTTATTAAAAGAAATCATCGACAACTCCATTGATGAATTCGTGATGGGACATGGTAAAACCATCGACATAGTTATTAAAGACGGTTTGGTTACGGTACGCGACTATGGTCGTGGTATTCCGCTAGGAAAAGTAATTGATTGTGTTTCTAAAATCAACACAGGAGGTAAATACGATTCGCGTGCATTCAAAAAATCAGTTGGATTAAATGGTGTCGGTACCAAAGCAGTAAATGCTTTGTCCAGCTATTTTAAAGTAGAATCTGTGCGCGATGGCGAACAAAAAGCAGCTGAGTTCACCAAAGGAAATATTACCAAAGATTTTAAAATTGTCAAGTCTGATGCGAAAAATGGAACCACATTAATGTTTGTTCCGGATGAATCCATTTTTCACAATTTTCAATTTCGCGCGCAATACGTAGAACGATTGCTGTGGAATTATGCATATCTCAATGCAGGATTGACAATTGTTTTTAATGGTCAAAAATTCAAATCGGAAAATGGATTAAAGGATTTGCTCAACAACAATATGAGCGAAGAACCTTTATATCCAATCATTCATTTGAAAGGGGATGACATTGAAGTGGCTATCACCCATACCAATTCTTATGGTGAAGAATATTATAGCTTCGTCAATGGACAATACACCACTCAGGGAGGTACACACCAAGGGGCTTTCCGCGAAGCCTATGTAAAGGTCATTCGAGATTTTTTCCAAAAAGATTATGAAGCGGTAGATATTCGTTCAGGTATTGTATGCGCTGTTGCGGTGAAAGTGATTGAGCCTGTATTCGAATCACAAACAAAAACCAAATTGGGATCAAATGAAATTGAACCCAACGGGAAAAGCATGAAAGCATTTGTTCTCGAGTTTCTCCAAAAAGAACTTGACAACTGTTTGCATAAAAAACCGGATGCTGCTCAAGCATTACAGAAGAAAATTTTACAATCCGAACGCGAACGAAAAGAACTCGCCGGTATAGCGAAACTTGCTCGTGAACGCGCGAAGAAAGCCAATCTGCACAATAAAAAACTGCGCGATTGCAAAGTGCACTTCACCGACAAACATGAGCTCGCTCAAGAAACAACCTTATTCATTACAGAAGGGGATAGCGCTAGCGGTTCAATCACCATTGCACGTAATGTTTATACCCAAGGTGTTTTTAGCTTGAAAGGTAAGCCGCTCAATACATATGGATTGACCAAAAAAGTGGTGTATGAAAACGAAGAATTCAATTTGCTTCAAGCCGCATTGGACATTGAAGATGGATTGGATACGCTTCGCTACAACAAAGTGGTCATCGCAACGGATGCCGACGTAGATGGCATGCACATCAGGCTTTTGATGATTACCTTTTTCTTGCAGTTTTTTCCTGACTTAGTGAAGTCAGGTCACTTGTATGTATTGCAAACACCTTTGTTCCGTGTTCGAAATAAAAAGGAAACAATCTATTGCTATTCTGATGTTGAGCGTCAACATGCCATAGCGAAGTTGGGAACAAAACCGGAAATTACGCGATTCAAAGGATTAGGTGAAATTAGTCCCGATGAGTTTAAATTTTTTATCGGTGAAGATATTCGCCTTGCTCCCGTTGTGATAGGGAAGGACGCGCATCTGAAGGATATGCTCGAATTCTACATGGGAAAAAACACGCCTGATCGTCAAGAATTCATTATCCAAAACCTCAAGGTAGAAAAGGATCTGGCTTTGGAAAGCAAGGAAGTAAATAATGTTGAAGAAGAAGTAGAAGAATAATTATGTCGGAAGAGTTGGAAAATGCAGATGGACTGAGTGATGTAACACAGGTCCAAGGTTTATATCAAGATTGGTTTCTCGATTATGCATCGTACGTAATCCTCGAACGTGCTGTTCCGCATATCAATGACGGATTGAAACCGGTGCAACGTCGTATCCTTCACTCTTTGTGGGAAATGGATGATGGTCGGTTCAACAAAGTGGCCAACGTTATTGGAAATACAATGAAGTATCACCCGCATGGTGATGCTTCTATTGGTGATGCCATGGTCCAAATTGGTCAAAAGAATTTGCTTCTTGATACGCAAGGTAACTGGGGTAACATTTACACAGGAGACAGCGCAGCGGCTCCTCGTTATATCGAAGTGCGCTTGAATAAATTAGCGCACGACATTGTCTTCAACCCGAAGACAACCAACTGGCTTTCTAGTTATGACGGTCGAAATAAAGAACCTGAAACACTTCCCGTAAAATTCCCATTGCTATTGGCGTTAGGGGTGGAAGGCATCGCTGTTGGACTTGCTTGTAAAATTTTACCACACAATTTTAACGAGCTTATCGACGCGAGCATTGATGCTTTGCGTGGAAAGAAAACGCACATACTTCCAGACTTTTTGACGGGAGGTCTTGCTGATTGTACCGACTATAACGGTGGTTTACGCGGAGGAAAAATTCGCGTGCGTGCCCGGATCAAGAAAGATGACAAGGATAAAACGTTGATCATTACTGAAATTCCTTTTGGAACGACAACCGGTAGTCTCATTGATTCGATTTTGAAAGCCAACGAAAAGGGCAAGATCAAGATCAAGAAAATTGAAGATAACACGGCTGAGTTTGTCGAAATAGTGGTGCATTTGGCGCCCGGCGTTTCTCCAGATAAAACCATTGATGCCCTCTACGCATTTACCGATTGTGAAGTGAGTATTTCGCCAAACTCTGGAGTGATTCAAGAGGACAAACCGCGCTTCTATGCCGTGGATGATTTGTTGCGCATCTCTGCCGATTTCACACGCGAATTAATCCGTCGTGAATTGGAAATAGAGTTAGGTGAACTGCGTGAACAATGGCATTTTGCTTCTTTGGAAAAAATCTTTATTGAAAAGAGAATCTACCGCAAAATCGAAGAGTGCGAAACTTGGGATGAAATCATGGATACGATCCACAAAGGATTGAAACCACACACCAAGCATTTGCTTCGTGCCGTTACAGATGAAGATGTTATCCGCTTGACCGAAATTAAAATCAAG
>JBMOFW010000145.1:0-7247 GCA_049318685.1 Flavobacteriales bacterium | reverse complement strand
GCGCTGAGCACCAGACCTAGTATGTTTTTTCCCGAAAGCTTTTCTTTGAATAATATCACTGCAGCGACAGCGCCGACAATCACCACACTCAAATTGTTGATCGGAAGTACGGTGGATTTGGGCCAAATGCCGAGGTCGTAACTCTTAATCAAAAAGTAGATCGACCCATAGTTGATTAACCCCAAAGCAATCCCGGCGACCATATCTACAAAACGCAAGCGGTAGTTTTTACGCGTGTATTTTATACCAATAATGGTAATGCCAATGACAGCGGATGTGAGAAAGGGCAAACAACTATACAGAGCCAACTCGGAATCATTCTGCGGATACGATGAAAAATGGGCGATAGAAAAATCAATCACCGTGCTGCCCAATAAAATGAGCATGGGATAACCGATCATTTTCCAATGGAATCCGCCCTCGTTTTCTTTTAATGAAGAAAAAATAACTCCTGCAATGGCCAACACGATAGCGATGACTTTAGTTAACGTTAAAGTCTCGGTGTGATCGGTCATCGCGAATAGAATGACGGCCAAGGCGAGCGACATTTTCGATGCGATTGTCGCTACAGATACGCCTACTTTTTGGGCCGTGATGGCCATGAAATAAAATACACTGATAAAAATGAGTCCCATCAGAATGCCAGCTACCGACCAGGTTGTGCCACTCAACGCCGTTTTTACGGCAGCAGCGCGATCGTCAACCATAAACATACCGATGGAAAATGCGGTGATGTAGTTGAAGACGATGGCTTCAAAGACCTGGATTTTCTTTATTTCAAAATATTTGAAAAGGAGATAAATGGCAGCGTTCGTCAAAACACTGAAAAGAAGAAAAATCATAATGCGTTATAATAGATATCGAGTAAGTCGTCGCCCACAGTGTGCGTAGATGAAGGGTTGATCGTAATGGTGGGGGATGGCATTCCAAATAGAATGGGCTCCTTTCCGGTGAATAGCCTGATTTCATCCCACATCTCGGAGGAAATGAATTGAGAAAGGGTAAATCGACCACCTTCAACAATCACGGATTGAATGCGCGCTTCATAAAGCACTTGCAAGATGGAGGTCACCGGATCGATGGTGAGATCGGTGAATACGCGCGACGGATGCGGCTGAGCGATGGATTGACGCTGTTGCTCTGAGATGAGTATAAGCTTCGCATCATCATTGAAAATGCGATATCCCTCGTGCAATTCACCGCGCGGATCAATCACAATGCGCGTTGGATTCTTGCCACTGACCGGTCGTGTGGTCAATGCAGGATTATCCGTTTTCACGGTATTCAGACCAACCAATATGGCATCTTCTTGAGCACGCCAGCTATGCACCAAGCGTTGCGATTGGATGCCGGTGATTTGATGCGAACCCAGTTGACCGCTGCCGCGATCGATGTCCATAAAGGCATCGCGCGATTTGGCCCACTTGAGCAAGATATACGGCCGTTTCTTTTCTATATAGGTAAAGAAGCGGCGGTTCAGATGTCGACCTTCTTGTTCGAGAACGCCCAGCGTGACATCTACACCGGCGTCTCGGAGACGAGCAATGCCTTGACCAGCGACCTCTTCGTAAGGATCAGTATTGCATATCACCACGCGCGGTATGCCCATCTCCAGAATGAGATCGGCGCACGGCGGTGTTTTGCCATGATGACTACAGGGTTCCAAATTGACAAAAAGGGTGGAGTGACGGAGGAGCGTTTTGTCGGAAACGGATTGAATGGCGTGCACCTCGGCATGGGGGCCACCGTAGTGGCGATGATAGCCTTCGCCGATAATTTGGCCATGATGAACTATTACCGAACCGACTAATGGGTTCGGAGAGACGCTTCCCAAGCCGTTTTCAGCCAACTGGAAGCAGCGGCGCATGTACTTTTCTAACTCCTGTTTTTCCACGGTGCAAGTATAGTTAACAAAAATTTAGGTACTATATATTGCATAGTACTCGATAAAAGATATATCTTTGCAAAGAAATCAAATGGGTAAAACAGGTTACAGGGTTATGCCATTGGATTTAAACCATTAAAAATCAAAGGAAATGGATATAGAAAATGCAAAAGCTCAGATGCGCAAAGGGGTGCTCGAGTTCTGTATTCTATCCATTCTTCAGCGCAGCGAGGCCTATCCATCGGATATCATGGCCGAACTGAAGAAAGCAAAATTGATCGTTGTAGAGGGTACACTTTATCCACTATTGACGCGATTGAAGAATGATGGACTGCTCAATTATCGTTGGGAAGAGAGTTCGCAAGGACCACCACGCAAATATTACAAACTAACAGAGACAGGGGAGACCTTCCTTATCGAATTACGCAAAACTTGGGAAGAATTAGCCCACGCCGTAAACCAAACCACTAACACCACGAACCATGAATAAAACGATTTCAATCAACATTGGAGGGGCCATTTTCAATATTGAAGAAGATGCCTTCGAAAAACTACATCAATACCTGGAGCAAATCAAACTCAATTTTGTCGGAGATGCTTCGGTTACCGAAATCATGGCCGATATCGAAGGCCGTATTGCGGAGCTTTTTGCCCAACGTATGGACGAGCGCAAAAATGCCATCGTATTAAAAGATGTAGAAGAAGTGATTGCCATTATGGGCCAACCTGAAGATTATGGCGATGCCGGTGCGCATGCTGGCGCACGAAATGAAGAGAAATCTTCGCAACAGACAGGCTTTACCGGTGATGGTGTGCGTCATGATCGCCGTCGCGTATACCGCGATGAAGACGATGCCTACGTTGGTGGTGTTTGTTCTGGCTTGAGTTATTACTTAGGTTGGGACCCGATGATTTTGCGATTGGCATTTGTGGTGTTAGCGCTCGTCGGTGGTTCTGCTGTATTGGTATATATCGTGTTCTGGGCAGTATTGCCTGTAGCACGCACCACTGCAGAGAAATTGAGAATGCGCGGCGAACCGGTCAACATCGACAACATTAGCCGCTTTGTCAATCAAGAAGCAGAAAAAGCAGCGCGCAACATCAACAAAGCGGGCTCAAAATTTCGCAACAGCATGAATTCACGCAATACATCTGAGTTTGGACATGTCGTGAAAAAAATTGTGGGTGCTTTATTGATCTTTTTCGCTTTGTCTGCATTGATCGGATTGCTCACCGGAGGCTTCATTGCTCAGCTCAATTTATTTGGAGCCGGCGGTGATATCAACAAGTTGAACCAATTGATCTTCCAAGATGAAAGTACGATTTGGTTGATCATCTTTGGCGGAATCTTGGTTATTCTCATTCCATTGCTGGGTATGCTAGTGGCAGGGGTGCGACTTCTAGTGGATTCGACCAAACGCATTCGCGGCATTGGTTGGTCGTTTCTCGTAATATTTGTTATCGGAATGGTGATGATTGGAATGGGCGGTAGCAGTGCGTTTCGTGAATTTAGAAGTCATGGTCAAATTTCACAAACCGTGGCCCTAGACTCGTTGACATCAGATACGCTCGTCGTGATGGTGAACGCGGATACCATTTTTACCGGACGTGAAGCAGATGAGAATTATGAATTTTTTGAATTGGTAAATCAAAATGAATCACAAGTGATATATGGCGACAATGTGACCTTTCATGTTGAAATTGCCGATAGTCCGACGCTAGAAGTCGTGCGCATGTGTCAAGGCAGAAATGTCATCGAAGCCGGACAACGCGCGGAACGGATGCAATACGATTTTAGTGTCAACGGGAATACAATCACGCTCGATCCTTTGGTGTCGACACCCGGCAATGATCCGTATCGCGGTCAACATGTGGATGTGATTCTCTCTTTACCTGAGGGCATGAAAGTCAGGTTCAATCGAAATATTGATTACCTCACTTGGCATGATGAATATGCCAACAATGTTTTAATGGCTACTGAAGATGGTTTGGAATAATGTTTTCGAAGTGAATACTTTATACTGAGGTTATAGTGTAGTTTCATAACAATAGGTTCGTTTTAAAACACAAGCGCCTTCGATTTCGAAGGCGCTTTTGTTGAATAATATCGAAAGCGAATCAGATTAAAACTTAGATCATTTCTACTTGACGCGCTACTTTTTGTAGAATTTCAAAAACGGTTTCCGCCATCACGTTTTCACTATCGAGCGTCGGATTCACCTCGGTGAATTCCAAACAACACGTGCGTTCATTTTGCAAGAGCTCAAGGATCAAATCGGCTGCCTCGCGTTCATTGATACCGCCTTTCACGGGTGTACCTGTACCGCGTGAAATGCTCGGATCCATCGAGTCCACATCGAAGCTGATATAGATTTTATCACAGGCCGACAAATACTTCAACAATTCACGAGAAAGCTTGGTTACCCCCGTTTTGCGAAGTTCATTGGTGGTCACCACTTTCACTTTGTTTTGCTTGATCAATGATGCTTCTTGATCTTCGAAATCGCGAAGGGTCACATAGATCAAATCACGGTATTCGATTTTCGGATTGATGTCGCCAATGGTCTTCACCATTTCCCACAACTCGATGGTTTCGTAATCGAGATCGTTGACTTTTTCAGGAATATTGTCTTCATTGAGTGCAGTCGCTAAAGGCATGCCGTGCATATTGCCGCTAGGTGACGTGTAGGGAGAATGCAAATCGGCATGTGCATCAATCCAAATCACACCAAGACGCGATTCTGGATACGCCATTTTGATGCCGGCAATAGTTCCTCCGGCGTTGCTATGATCACCACTCAATACGAGCGGAAAACGACCATCGCGTAAGGTGTCGCGCACCGCTGCGCCAATGCGTTCATACATCTTCAATACACTGCGAATGTGTTTGGCATAGCGTGAACCGGGATTGCCGTAAAGCGCTTGATTGTCATTGGGGATGACAATGCTTTTGTATTTTTTAAAAAACTGAGAGCGAAAATCGAGCGCAGCAATTTTAATCGCTTCAACGCCAAGACTTGCGCCTCGAGTGCCCGCTCCGACTTCACTTGGCACTTCTATAAGCCGAATGTTCTTATCTTTTTTTACGGTCATGTGTGTTCAATTTCGTTCGTATGCGGGTATTAAAATACCAACTCAATGCCCACTTGAAGTGGACTCAAATTCGGTAGAAGACGATTGTTGTTTACGCCTTCATGCTTTTGAAACATATCAGTCAGACGATATTTTGCAGTAATCGCAAGAGCGTTGTGCCCCAAACGCACTACACCATATGCATCATAAGGGGTAACATATTGGAGCTTACGCGCGTTGGATTCTAATTCTGACGCGCCGTTGTTAAGCTTCGGATCCACTTTGTCATAAACAAAAAGACGGCGACCTACGACCCAACTTACTGAAGCGCCTAAATCAATGTAAGTACCTCTTTTTCCATTTGGTTTGGAAGCAATCAAGCGCAAGAATGGATCGAAGCTGATTTTATCTAAGTGTAGTTCGAGTCGATCATATTCGGTAGCTCCGGTCAAGAGATTGAGGCTGTCTTGTTTTAACTTGTAATTATTGTAAGTATAACCCAAGGTATAGCCCAGCCCGAAGTGATCACTTACACGGTATTTCTTTCCGAAATGAATATGAAATGTTGAAGAAAATTTATTGGGGTCGATCTGCAAACTGTCTTGTGCGTCCATAGGCAAGATAACTCCGAGTCCAATGTAGCCGAAGCCCACGGATGAAGCTAAATTTGGATCCTCATCATTGTCATTATTTTCAGACCAAGGCATGTATTCGAAAGGCTCTTCTGCAGGAGATTCGGTTGGAGGAGCAGGTGGAATATCTAAAGTGTCGGATTGAGAGAAAGCGTGTGTGCTGAGCAACAAAAGCGCCGTAAATAGGGTATATATACGCATATTTTTTTTTTGTAAATATAGGCAAGTCCTCGTTATTCGAATGGAATAGACATTCTACCTTTGTATCAACTTTTTACATGTTATGCAGCCCTTTCCAAAAGTGATATACATCTATGACGCCTTATGCGGTTGGTGTTTTGGATTTCAGAAGAATATCCATGATCTACATAAAAAGTATAGCGTTTATATTGAATTTGAGGTTTTGTCAGGAAACATGGTCCCCATAGAAGGACGCCAACATGTGGGTATTATGGCCTCGTATATTGCTTCGGCGTATCAGCGTGTAGAGGAACTCAGCGGGTGCAAATTTGGAGAAGGCTATCTGAAACACATATTTCATCCCGAGGAAAGTAGTCTTCATCTCAGTTCTGAAATGCCCGGTATCGCCCTTAGCATTTTTAAATTGGCTCAGCCCGAAAAGGCTTATGATTTTGCTGCCCGATTGCAAAATGCCCTGATGGTTGATGGAATTGATCTCGAAATCCCGGGGAATTACCGTAATCTGTTAGAAGGTTATGATTTAGACGCTGATGATTTTGTCAGAGCGTTGACCACCGACGAGTCGCGAGATTTGGCACATGCGGAGTTTGCTTTGGTCAAACAATTGGGCATCACCGGTTTTCCATGCGTGCTCGTGCAAGTCGATGAGCGCAAGCTCTTCATGATTGCTCGAGGCTACACGCCCTATGAAGAGCTCGAAAAACGCTTGGAAAAGGTGCTCGATGAGTTCCGAATTGCGAATAATTAGTCTTCACGGGCCTTTGTTGACATCCTGTATTTGGGCATAATTATGGAAGGTGCGCTATTAGTATCTTCGGAGATTGCGCAAAACCATGCTTAAACGGATATTCCGCATATTACGTAACATCCTGATCGTCCTGATTTTATTGGGCGTTGCATTGTTTTTTGCCATTCAGCATCCCACCGTACAAACTTGGCTTGCTCAACGCGCAGCCGACTACTTAAGTGGACAATTGGGCGCTAAAGTTGAAATTGGACGGGTGGAGATTGATCTCTGGGCGAATTTGATCATTCGCGACCTCTACATCGAAGACCAGCACCAAGATACCCTCGCTTTTATTCCCGAATTGCGCCTCAAAGAATATACTTGGGATAGAAAACAAGGAAAATTTGAAGTACAGGAAGCAGTGATGGAATCTCCATTTATCCAAATCCAACGCTACGCGGAAGACACCACGCTCAACATCGCTTTTATCACCAATTACATCAATAGTTTTCCTCCATCAGAAGACACCACCGGAACAGAGATTTTGCTGAGCAATATTCAATTGCGCAACGCCCGATTGGCCTATAACAACGAACATAACCCCATCCGAACCTCCTATGGAATCGATTGGAATCATTTATATCTCGACAGTCTCAACCTTAATCTAGCGCAGCTACATTCGAAAGGTGATTCCTTAGTGGGCCGCATTGCCCACATCTCTGCCCACGAA
>JBMOFW010000144.1:0-7266 GCA_049318685.1 Flavobacteriales bacterium | reverse complement strand
TATCTCAGCATTCATATCAATGGACCGGGGGTAGAATTCGTGGGTGATACCTACGACTTTACGTACAGCCTCGAATTGATGGATGATCAAGAATTGCCTTTCTATTCATACAACGGATCCAATACACTCACCGTGTCGTGCTCATACGATCCGAATGACAAACAAGCTACGCCTGCGGGGTATGCAGAACCTCACTACATTCTCGCAGATACCGAAATCGAATACAAAATTCGTTTCCAAAACACCGGAAACGCTCCTGCTTTCAATGTGCATATCGATGACCAATTGGATATCACCAAACTTGATTTGAGCACATTCGAACCTGTGGCGGCTTCACATTCATACTATACCATAGTGAATCCAGATGGCTTTATTCAATTCGTATTCGACAATATCATGCTACCAGATAGCGCTTCTGACGAGCCCGGTTCACAAGGATTTGTGATTTATAAAATCCGTCCTTATGCCGACATCACTCCTGAAAGTGTGATCGAAAATACGGGATATATCTACTTTGATGAGAATCCTCCAGTGATCACCAACACCACCTATCACACCATCTACCATTGTGATATGATGCCTCAATCCACTGAAGACTTGTCGTCTTGTGAAGGCGAATCGTTTTCATTGACTTCGACTTATCCCTATGTGGAAAGTGTACAATGGTTGGTGAACAATGATGTGGTTTCTGACGAACCTGAATTCACTGTTCCTTCTTCGGAGGGCAGCTATTTCATTCAAATGATTTTGACCAATCCACTGTGTAGTTCTACCAGTTCATACTACTACAATGTCTATGGAGCGCCTGTAATCAATGTATCCAATGAAGCAGGAAGCATCATCGCTGAAGGCGCTGACACCTATGTATGGTTTTTGAATAATGAAGTTATCGAAGGAGAAACTGACGGCGTAATTGAGAATGCAGGACCTGGATACTACGTTGCACAAGGCACAACCGCATTTGGATGCACAGGAACGAGCGACGTCTTTATGTATGTAGGTGTAGAAGAAACAACCAATGCCGTTTTCAACCTATATCCCAACCCCGCTTCCAATAGTGTGAATATCATTGCCAATGATGCTCTGGGGCAAATGATCAGTATCACTGACGCTTCGGGTCGATTGATTCGTACAGAAAAAATCAACACCTCGAACGTGACGATGGATGTCTCTGACTTATCGGATGGGCTTTACTTTGTGCGTATTGGTGCGGAGCAACGTTTGCTTGCTGTCAAAAAGTAACAAGGCTTTTAAACGCTCCAATTCATACTGAAAATAAGTATTGTTGGTCGCTTGACGAATGTGGTTTTTCTCCGCATTCGTCAAGTGCCAACTCAATGAAATGCGCGTCTCGCGCGTCTGATTGAGTTCAAACGTGATGTAATCAATAGGCAAACTAAAGCCGGAGCGCAAATACTCCAGCATCTGATCGTTGTTGTAATCCTGCGACTTGGTCACATTGCCATAAACACTTCCAAGCGGCGTTGTGAACTTGCTAAACAAGGAATTGTCTTGAGCGCCTAAGTCCAAATATTTAGGCAAATCGCGCACTTGCAAAATGATGACACCGGAAGTATTTTCCTCAATCCAATCATGAAATGTGTGCAAGAAAGTGGAGGTCGTCTTTATACCGAAATTATCTCTCAATCCCGCATCCATTACTTTCATCTCCGGACTCGTGGGTAGCGTGGTCATGGGAAAAATGTACGGGAAGGTCGCATTCATCCGCAGTGCATTCAACCAATTGAGATCCTCAGCACGATGATCTTTAAACAATCGGCTAAACTCGATATCTTCAGGTATGCCGCCTACTGATTCTTGTCTCGTCAAATAGGACATTGGTTGCGCGCTAATAAGTAGCCGACGCCCATCATTCACAATGGTTGGCGACAATACCATCATCGGAATTTTAGCTTCGCGCTCCGGCTGGGTGTATTCTGATATGGGTTTATTCAAATGCCCATCTGTGTAGCCATTCATGGCATGCTCAAAGGCGGTTCCTCTGTCTTTGGTATACTGTTGACCGAGGTATTCCATTTTCTGAAAACGAATAAACCAGTCGTTCGTCGTCATGGATAAAATCACCGGGTTCAACACATCCTTGGCCATCCGCTCAGCATATACCGTGTCGCGATAATTGACCCCTTGATATTTATTGAGCAATACCAATTCGCGTAAATAAGCAGCACCAACCATCCCTCCCGACGCCCCGGTCATGAGCACGGTGTGTTTCATCAATTCTCCGAAAGTAGCATTGTCTGCATGCATCAAACTGCGCATCGACCAAAATGCAGATCGACTTCCTCCCCCACTGCAATCGATGATGACCAACTTTGGTTTTTGCTCACCGGTATTTCGCTTCCAATTTTCCAGAATGGCTATGGTATTCGCCTTGTCGGCATTCACCATTTCATCGGAGGCTATCATGCCTTGGGGTTCATAATCAATCACCCCTTGATCATAGCGAATTCCCTGTGCTCGGCTCTCTACCGTAATCCACTTCAAATCGGTATAGAAAAAATTGAGCGCAACAAAAACAAGAATAAAGAAAGAAATCGTCCAGCCCTTGATCCATGAGTGAAGCGCACTCAGAAGCATAATGAGCATAGTGAAAAATAACATCGCGGAAGCCGCCGCAGGAATGATGAAATATTCCTTTTCGCGAAAGATGCCTACGAACAAAAATGAAAGGACCAACGCGATTTCAAATCGGGCTGCATTGATGTGATTTTGACTAAAAACTTTCTCCAATACCTCTTTATCATAGTGCTTGCTATCGCGCGCCAACGACAACTTGAATGCGTTAGACATATAGGTTTCCACATGCCATTTCGCCATGCGACTGCGCATGCGAATCCACTTCATGCGATGATGCAAGGGGCTATCTACTGGGGATGAATCTTCGACAAAGCGTTTTTTTCCTTGACCAAAAGCTGTAGCATCCTTATTCGTGATGGTGAAATAGAGATAGGACAAACTTTGAAAAAAGAATATGCCTCCACCAAATCCAAGAATATTGAAAAAGACTTTTGGAGCGCTGAAGCATTCCTTTTCCAATTGAAAACGCGCACTGGCGTAGGCGTAGGAAAGAATAAAAAGACCGGGAATGACAAAATTATTGAGCGAAAATTTTTGAAACGGACGACTAAGTGTGGCGATAAATGGAAAGCGATAGCCGTGCATGATGTAGCTATACAGATTGAAAGCCGTAATAAAACCGCCCAATCCAAATCCCACAATACCAAAAGCAATGACACCACTTTGACCGCGATATTCAGGAACGAGGAATTGATAAGGCACGCCAAATTTCGCGGCCACACCCTCCATTGTAATGGCAAAAAGCAATCCCCAAAGCAATAGCAATAAGTGACTTTTCTTGACATGCAAAACGAGCAATTGAAGCGGAAAAAAATACCGCAATCGTCGCCAAAAACTCCTCGACTTTGCTCTTCTCGTGTTCATAGCCTTAAATATACGTAAATTCGCGGACTTAGAAGACAGAATGCAGGAGTGAGGAGTGAGGAGGGTTTAGGGATTAGTTATGGTAGAGATTAAGAATAGAAAAGCGGAATTTCAATACTTCTTACTGGATCAGTTTGAGGCGGGGATGGTATTGACCGGCACGGAGATCAAGAGTATTCGTGCGGGGAAGGCCAATATTGCGGAATCCTACTGCAAAATGAAAGATGGCGAATTGTGGGTCATCAACATGAACATCTCGCCCTACGCCAATGCCGGATACGCGCACCACAAAGAGCGCCGCGAACGCAAGCTGCTTCTCAACCGCACCGAATTGGTCAAGATCAGCAGAAAACTAAAAGACACTGGAATCACCGTTGTTCCGATCGTTGTTTTTATCAATGAAAAAGGTTGGGCCAAGATGCGCATTGCCCTGGCCAAAGGGAAGAATTTCCGCGACAAGCGTGAAGATGTAAAAGAAAAAGACCTTCGCCGCGAATCTGAACGCGGTTTCCGTTGATTAGACAGGTTCCGAAAACGTACGTCCGGTGAAATCATCGAGGAGCCTGATTCCTTTATCATTCATTGTATGGATCAATTCTTCAAGAACTTCAGGCTTGACCAGATCCGTATGATGGGGTTCGGTATAATAGCGCACATAGACGAGCAAGTACCCCGCGCCAATTCGCCCGATTTCCACGGAGATGGGTAAATCAAGCAATACAAATTCTTTCGATTGAATTATGGGAACGGCCAATGCGCGAAGTTGAATAACATCCGTGTTGGGCGGTAAAAAAAGCTCTAGGCTTGTTCTGAAACTTCCTTTGCGCGTGTGGTTCACAATGGTATGATTAGAAACTTGCCCATTGGGCAGAATGACCGTTCGGTTTTCAACGGTCAACAAGATGGTATTGAAAATTTGAATTTCACTTACCGTTCCTGTGTGTCCTTCAGCCGTGATGGTATCCCCTACTTTGTATGGTTTAAAAAATAGGATCAATACCCCGCCCGCAAAGTTGGAAAGCGAACCTTGCAGAGCCAAGCCCACCGCCAATCCTGCGGCTCCCAGAACCGCCACGAATGACGTGGTTTGGATGCCGAGCATTCCGGCGACAGACACGATGAGCAGCACTTTGAGCGTCACATTGACAAGGCTCTTGATAAAGCTTTGCAGCGATACTTCCAATTCGCGCTTCATCATGGCCACGCCCACCAACCTGGTCACCCATTTAGTGAGATAGAGTCCAACAAATAGGACTGCAAGCGCAGAAGCAAGTGTGGGGAGGTATTTTACCACCACTTCAAAAAGATGTTCGGAAACAGAAAATACGTTGTTGATAGCCATAAAAAAACCGCCCCTCAGCTAGTGCGGGGCGGTGACAAAATTAGGATATAAATATCAAAGACCGTTCTGAGAAATCACTTTATACTTTTCGTTGAAGGCTTCCCAATCCCAGAGGAAATTGCGCATTAGCTCGTCGAGGTTTTTGCAGAAAATGGGATTTGGTGTTTTCATTGAGCGGAAGTATTCTTCCTGGCAATCGATGAGGTTGTACTTAAAAAACACCGCTTTGCTCATGGCATAGAGGGTATTTTTTGAAGGTGCATTTACGCGACACATAAAGCTTTGGTATTCCTTCACCTTCACAGAAAACTCTGTGGGGGTCATTTCAAACACCGGGGCGAACTTTTGGATGCAATGTTCGATGATCTCTTTGTCTTGCCCTTCGGTGAAATGTTGGGGAATGTAGTTAAAGTTTCCGGCTACAACGATGAGCAGGAAACGACCGATATCTTCAGGGTTGATGTTTGGTGAAACAACAAACTCTAGACTATCGTTGATGAACCCGGCCACATCAGGAAATCCGTTTTCTACGGTTTCGATGATGGTGTGGGTAAATATATGTGCCGTTCTTTCGGTGGTAAGTTTCTTTCTTCCAAAAATCGTTAGCATGGTAACAATATTAGGTTTACGATTTCTGCCATTCAAAAGTAGCCACCTCAACGGAGTATCAACCCTGAGTGAAATCGTACATATCAACAGAGTTATTCACTATTTTTGCACTGAAAACATTCACTGCTCTATCGCTCTTTGAAACATAAGGGAGGAAAGTCCGGGCAGCGCAGAGCGCTTCACCCCGTGAAAAGTGGGGGCATTGAAAGAGTAATTTTTTGATGACAGAGAGTGCTGCAGAAAAGGAAACCGCCACATCGCGAGATGGGGTAAGGGTGAAAAAGCCGGGTAAGAGCCGGCTACTCGACCGAGTGATCGTTCGGGTTGGAAAACCTTGGAGGCTGTAAGACCATGTAGACCGGGGGTATCTGCCGTAAGGTAGGTCGAAGGGCTGCTCGTCCGGTCCCGGAGGGTGGGTCGCATAGATAAATGATAGGGGCAGCAGCAATGCTGAACAGAACCCGGCTTATAGGTGGATGTTTTCTTTTTATTTTCTCTTCACTCTATTCGGGTTAAGCAACACAGCACTCAAACTGCAGTACCTAATATTATCTCAGAGCTGTTACAAATAGAATCAAAGCCTCTCTTTCTCCCCTCTCTATTCATTCCCATTCTGTTTCTGTTTCTCATTCTGGAACTCTTTCTAAAAACTCCGCACTCAAGACTCTATTCATTCCCATTCTGTTTCTGTTTCTGATTCTGTCCACCCCTTCCGGCGAGAACAATTGCCCCAGGATATTTTTCCTATCTTGCATCAATAAACGAAAAAACTCATAAAAAAACCTTGTGCTTTCCACACACAAAATCCCCTCTTCTCAAGAAACTTGAAACAAGAAACCAGAAACCATGTGCTTTCCCCCCAAACATTTCACTTGAATAAACGTGTATAACCCTTTCGTTCTTTTTTAAGCGTTTCAGGATATGAGGTGCGGTTATATGCCTAAATTTGGGTGGATATCCGCACCTTGGGTGCGGGTATGAAGTAGTTACCAGCCATTTTAAAAGACCACATCACATATGAAAGCAGGAGACATAAACAAAGTTGAGCCATTGCTAAAAGGGCTAATACATAATTCATTGGTTGACTCCGTTGACTTCGTGGTTAACAAGTGTGTAACGCTTGGCAACAAGCCTCAAGAACCTGACTTTGTTGCATCTTTGACATTGAAGTTTACCCCCGACCTTTTTAATATTTTAAAAGCAGTATTCCCGAAAAGTAAATTTTCGGTTACAGGTGTTTTTTGCCATCAAAAACCACTTGCTGACATTGGACTGCCAAAAGACCCAGAAATTGGAGATCTTTTACTTGTTTATATTTACACAGACAAATCGGGTGCAAAAAAGTTAAATTCCATTTTGCTACAAGCCAAAATATCAACGAAATCAACAACAACTGTTTCAACTTCTGACGAACACCAATTGAAATTATATTCCGAATGGCCAGCATTTAAGTACAAAAGAGCAGGTTCGCTTAATGGAATAAAAAGAGATATTTTACCTAAAACTATAAATGATGGCGCACAATATTTGCTCATTGACGATCATCCAATTTATGGACTTTCAGGAATGACAGGGACATTTCCGATGGGTTGTGCAACCCCTGCAAAGACACTTAGCATCAACAACGATTTGACATCTGAAATAATTGATTTCTTGAAATTTAAATCTGGTAGAGCATTTGAGAGCGACTCCACGACAACAAAAGACGACTGGACGAAAATGATTTGGGATATATTGAAAATTACGAAAGCAAAAGCCAGCAAAAGAAAAAATGCGGGTATAACTAATTTGCCAAGACAAATCACAAACAATTTCGATGGCTGTTGTTTTTTTATGACGGAAGCAAACTCAAT
>JBMOFW010000143.1:0-7330 GCA_049318685.1 Flavobacteriales bacterium | reverse complement strand
GGTCTCGGTATGTGAAGAAGTCTATCAAGAAAATAACTCTCCCGCGGGAACGGGCAATGTCTTTGAAATGGCGCCCGGAACGTGCCAAACAGGAGGCGAATTCAATAGCGCATGGTATGTTTTTACAGTGCAAGAAAACGGTATTTTGAATTTTACACTTCAACCCAATGATAATGGAGATGACTATGATTGGTCGCTCTTTGAAATTACGGATGGCGGATGCGCAGGCATTAATAGTGGCGATTCTCCCGAGGTCAGTTGCAATAGTTATGGTGAAACCTTTGGCACCCAAGGGCCAACTGGCATCAGTTCCGCACAAGGCGGAAGCGGCTCCTCCAACGGCCCCGGCAATTCATTCGGTCCACCTTTCAATGGCGATCTCAATGTGACCGCCGGAAACGTCTATGCCTTGGTCGTGATGAATTACTCGTCAACACTCAATGGATATTCGCTTGATTTTGATGGAAGCACAGCCAGTATTTTCGATGCAACTCCGCCTGAGATTACCGCGGTAGATCCCGGATGCGACCAATCAACACTGACCGTGCAGTTGAGTGAAAACGTGCCTGCGGATTTGCTCACCACCGGAAACATTTCATTTGAAACATCGAATGGAACGGTGAATCCTGTTGACGTGAATTACGATTCAAGTCCAACGTCGAGTTTTGATATCGTCATGCCCGCGGGATTTGACTATGCAGGGCCAATAACCCTTGTTTTCAATGATCCTCCCGCAGATTACTGCGGAAATACGCTTACCGCCTCGTATGATTTTTCGATTGACGGACCATTGGATTTTACAGTGACAACTACGCCGGCATGCAACGGCAATAATGGTGGAGTAGAGGTAGTGGCTTCAGGACTTGGAACGGCTTGCTATTATTTTTCGATTGATGGCGTTAGTCAAACCGCAGCGCTGTGCGCTTCGGTGACGAATGCCTTGTTGGATGCGGGAACCCACGTGTTGGTCATTTCAGCCGACAGTTCTGCATGTACCACAAACACCACGTTTGCGATTGAAGATGTGGTCGTGTCGATTGATTTGGGTGAAAGCCTCAATCTTTGTGACCTTCAAACGTCCTTGTCTCCAACATACACAGGGGATGATTTAATCTGGAATGTTGATCCTGCGGTGAGCATTAGTGGCAACGGGCCATTTGTATTTTCAGTCGATGATGCCGGAACGTTTACCATTGGTGCCACAGTGAGCACGAATGATTGCGAAGCCCAAGATTTTGTCCAAATCACATTTAATTATCCCCCGGAAATATCCATTTCGACAAATGAGGCCAGTTGTTATGATAATTGTGATGGAAGTGTGACCTTGGATGCGGTGGGCTATAGTTCAGTCATTATTGAGGTGGCAGGATTGAACTATGCCGATAATCCCATAACCATAAACAATTTGTGCCGCGGCGAATATGCTGCGGAAATTACTTTTGCTCCGGGTTGTACGGGTTCATATGTCTTTGAAATAAACTCTCCGGATTTTTTGGAAGCCAACTTCACGGCGGAACCTTGGGTGACATCAACAGAACACACCACATTTGATTTTACCAATCTTTCTGCAGGGGCCACATCATTTTCTTGGGAAATGCCCGATTTCCCTGAAATGATTGAAAGTACAGAAAATTGGTCGGTGACCTTGCCGGGAATTGTGGGGAAATATGAAGTGATTTTAACCGTAGAAAACGAGGCCGGATGCGAAGCTCAAAAGACATCAAATATTGAAATTCGCGATGAACTTCAAGTTTTTGTTCCCAATGCGTTTACTCCAAATGGTGATGGCATCAACGACGTATTTTATGTGTCCGGAACAGACATCGATCCAAATCATTTTGAATTGGTTATATACAATCGTTGGGGTGCAGTAGTGTTTTACTCAACCGATCCAAAGGCGGTCTGGATGGGTGAATTCAATGCAGATTCTGCTTTTTATTCGCCTATTGAAATCTATAATTATCGGATTAGTGCAGTCGCACAAACAACAATTTCTAGCCAAATAATTAAAGGAAACGTGGTGTTGATTCGATAGATTTTCTATCTTTCAACCTTTAACTTTAATTTTCAGCCTTGTTATGAAACTGTTTGCTAAGTTCTATGCTTTGGGGGCACTGGCCCTCCTCTTTTCTATTTCTTCAAGTGCGCAAAAAGTGGGGGATCGCTATGTGAATAGCTCCGAAGCGATCTTTGAAGGTGTCAAAGCACATGATGAAGAAAACTATCGCGATGCCATCAAATACTACGAGCGCATTGGTGCCGGAGATACTTTGTATGCCTTGGCGCAATATGAATTGGCCTTGAGCGCTCAAGCGGATAAACAATATGACCGAGCGATTCAGGCATGTGAAGAATTACTTCGATTAGAGACACCTTATCGTTTAGAAACGATTCTGCTTTGTGCATCCTCTTATGAAAAGAAAGAAGATCATGTAAAAGCGCAAGAACTTTATGCCACGGCCATTTCGGAATATGGTCATTCACATCGCGGCTATTTTGAGCGAGCAGCCAATTTTCGAGCCCAGAAAATGTGGGATAAAGCAATCAATGACTATGAAGCATCGGCTCAGTTAAATATTTTTCATCCAGGAACACACGCTAATTTCGGCATCATGGCCGCTCAAGCGGATCAACCGGCTTTGGCCATTATGGCTTTGTACACCGCGTTGATTGCGAATAATAGCGATCCCAATTATGTACTCTCCATTCTCAGTATCATAGAAAATATTGGTAACGGCACATTTAAAAAAGACGATGAAGTCACATCACCCGTTTTTTCTTCCTTGGAAGATCTCGCTTCATTGAACGAATTGGTGATGAGTAAAGTGGCTATTTCGGCCAAATACAAGTCAAAAGTAAAAGGCAATTATGTTTATATGAAACAATTGCAGTTGATCTGTGAGCAGATGCCAGCGAGCGTAGAAACTTCGAGTCCACTCATTAAATTTTATACTGATTTTTACAGAAAAGCATGGGCAGGTCAACAGTTTGTGGGGATGGCAATTTACCCATTGGTCAATGTGAACTCGACCATCACCAATCCGATGGTAAAGAAGAATAAAAAGAAAATTGAAGCATTTGCCAAATTTGCGGGACCTCTTTTCGAGGAAGAAGGCAAAGGCACCAAGTTTACGAGAAAGGGAGAGGAATTGACCGGTGACTTCTACTTCTCCAATTCGGTTTTGCAAGGGATAGGAAAGTTGGATCCCAAAATAGGCAAGGAAGGAGAATGGTATTTTTATCATGAGAATGGTGAGGTAGCCAATATCTATTCCTATTTCGCTAACAAACCGGATGGATTGTGCAAATCCTATTTTAGCAATGGGGTTCTGCGTAAGGAAGAGGATTATGACAACGGTCTTTATAATGGAAAAGTTAGAGAATACAATGTGACTGGTTTTATCGTCAGTGAATCTACTTACGAGAATGGGAAAGAATCAGGCGCTGGTAAAGCATTTCATGATAATGGTGCTCCTCAATATGAATATTCCGTCAATGCAAATGGTGAAGTTCCGGTGACGTATTTTTCTGAAAACGGAATTAAGTCAAGCACGATGACGATGAAAGGCAGCGACCCAATTGGAAAAGCCACCTATTATCTAGCCAACGGAAATGAAGACTACTCTTTGGATTTTGTAAATGGTAAAACAAATGGATCTTTTGTTACCCATTTTTCAGATGGAACCAAATCGGTAGAGGGAGAATTCAAAGATGGGGAGCGTGAAGGTCTATGGAAATACTATTATCATGAAGGTGGAGTGAAAGAGGAGGGGACTTACAAAAATGGTGAGCTCAATGGAGAATGGAAGAATTACTATCCAAATGGACAACTAGAGACTACGAGTTTCTATAAATCAGATAAATTGGATGGTGTTCGAAAGGAATACGGCCGCACCGGAGCTGTTATTTCTGAAATTGAATACAAGCAAGGCAAAGCCGTAGCTTACAAGTACCTCGATAAAAATGGTAATGTCATTAAAGAGGCGAAAAGTAGCGGAGGTAAAGTATTTATTGAAAGCTACAATGAAATCGGAATCAAGTTTGCCGAGGGCATGATCGAAAAAGAAAATCGAGTAGGAGAATGGAAGTTTTATTATCCAAATGGTGTGCTGAAAGAAATTAATAATTACAAAGACGGAGAGCTGGATGGAAAGGCCACATCCTATCATGAAAATGGAAAGGTGTCAAGTGAAATGTACTACGAAAAAGGATTGGCACAAGGATATTATCGAGAGTACAACCAAATTGGGACCATTACTGAAGAAGGGTATTATGAAGATAGTCAATTGCATGGACCAATTACGGCGTATTACAATAATGGACAACTCCGCTCCAAGGATTTTTATTGGAAAGGGTCGAAGAATGGGGAACAAGTGGATTACCGCTTAGATGGTTCTAGAGATATCTCCTTCTTTTATCACCACGGTATTTTACTCAATGCAATTTGTTATGACAGAGATTCCAAGGAAGTAGGCAAATCGGATTTGAATACCGGAACAGGTGAATACACCTTGTACAATAATTGGGGAGTACCGGTGCTTAAAGGCAATTTGAAATACGGAGGTTTTGACGGAAATATCCAAGAATTTTACACGGACGGCAAGCCATTCAATTCTCATTCACATTTTGATGGAATGCGAGAAGGAGAGTACAAGGAATACGCGCTCAATGGCAACTTAATTGAAGAAGGTCAATACTTTAATGATGAAATGACCGGAACTTGGAAATATTATGCTGCGATAGATGGCAAGTTGATGCGGACTGTAGAAATGAAGAATGATTCACGCAACGGTAAATACACTATTTATTACAAATCGGGAGCTGTTTGCGAGGAGCGCAACTATTTGAACGACCAGCGTGACGGAGATATCAAGATGTATGCACCTGATGGAAGTTTGATGATAGAAATGCATTATATAGACGGAGTATTGTTATCGTACACATACCTCGGCAGCAATGGAAAGCTTGTGGCTGATAAGATAGTAGAGAATGACAATGGAACTATTACGGCGTATTATCAGAATGGAAAAAAATCAATCGAATTTGGATTGAAAAATGGTGACTTCGAAGGAGATTATACGGTCTATCTTCCTTCCGGAAAAATTTTGAAGCAATTCAGTTACGTCGATGGTTGGTCTGTGAATAAGGCGGTGGACTACTATCCGAACGGACAACTTTACATGGAAGGCAATTACCTCAACGGTAATGAAAATGGCACATTCAAATGGTATCACGAGAATGGGAAATTGGCCATAGAAGAAACCTATCAAGAAGGTTTCCTCAACGGTCCTATTAAGTTTTATGATGCAAAGGGAAAGCTGATCCTAGAAGGAGAATACTACTATGGTGAATTTAAAGAAAAGAAATAGTCGGTTTGTTGTTGCGCTGACGCTAGTACTATGCTGCGCAGGGGCGTGGGCTCAACCTTCGACGACCTTGGATATGATTAAATCAAAGTACAAGGACGATGGTAGTATTTTATTGAAAAGAAGAGAGGAAATCTTCATGAAACCGGGTGCTTCCAAAGTGGACATTCGGATAGATCATACCATGCAAATCATGGTAATGAATGAGAAGTCGCTCGGTGCTTCGGGCGATCGGATTCCTTACGATCCGACGTTTCTGATCATCAAAGATCTTGAAGCTTGCACGTGGATACCCAATGGCAAGTCGTATAAAAAAATGCCGGTAAAAGACATCGCAGATGTACAAAGTATCGATGATGAAAGTTTCGTCAACAGCACTCGATACAAACAGTTTACTTATCCTGGGCTGAGCGTAGGTGCTGTGATGGAGGTGAATTATGTTTATGATGTACTTGACATGACATCCTTGGGTTCTTTTCAATTTGGATACAGTGTACCATGCGAAGAACTCGAATTGGTGGTCAACGTGCCCGAATCTGTGGAGATAGGAACATTTCAATTTGGTGATTTTTCTCATGTCACACACACCGAGGAAAAGAAAGGATCCATGACCAAGCACACATGGAGAGCCACCAATGTCAAGCCATTGAAGTACGCGAACTTTATGGACAACGATGATAAGCTCGTACCTCATCTCTATGTTTATGTGAAATCATATACCATCAAGGGTGAAAAAAAGGAATTGTTTGGTACCAAAGAAAACTTATATAACTACAACTATAAGTTTATCAAGGATATCCATGAGGAACCCAGTACGGAGATGAAGAGTATTGTTGATTCGATCAAAGCGAAAGTTTCTGGAGAAGAAGAAATTGTTAAAGGCATATTCTATTGGGTTCAAGACAATATTCGTTACATCGCTTTTGAAGCGGGCATGGGGGGCTTTATTCCTCGTCCGGCAAATCAAGTGTGCTCCAAAAAATTTGGCGATTGCAAAGACATGGCACACATCATTAAAGCCATGATGGAATACGCTGGAATTCCGGGACATTTGTGTTGGATTGGCACAAGATCCAAGGGATATACATACTCGGAATTGCCATTGCCCTATTGCGACAATCACATGATTGCCGCATATAAGAAGGGTGAAGACTTTATTTTCTTAGACGCTACGAGCAAACAACATCCGTTTGGATTGCCGTCAAGCGGTATTCAAGGCAAAGAAGCCATGATTTCACTTACCGAAACTGATTTTGTAACGCAAATGGTGCCCATTGTTAAGTATGATCAGAATTTTGTGAAGGATACAGTGTACATGTCTCTGAGCAATCAAGTCATTAAAATGAAAGGAAAAGGCACTATGGGTGGTTACATCAAGAGTGATCTGACGGACAGAGTGCAATACGCCGGGAAACAGAATGAGAAAGAAACATGGAAACAAATCATTAAACGTGGAAACAATAAGTGTGAATTGGATAAGTATGACGTGAAAAATATTGGAGATCGCGAAAAATTCATGGAGATCAATTACGAACTGAGTTTGCCGGATTATGCGAAATCAATTGGCAATGAAATCTATATCAATTTCAATTTCAATCGCCACATTACGGATATGAAACCGGATACCTTAAATCGACAAGTTCCAGTTGACTATGACTACGAACTGTCTGATATTGGGTATTTTGTTTTCCAAGTTCCGGAAGGTTATAAAGTGAAAGAAATGCCTGCTGATTTTGTTCTACAAAATCCATATTTTGATGTCAACTATACCTATTCGTTGAAAAATGGTCAAATTATAGTAGACAAGTATTTTGCGCTCAAGTCAATTCACGTTCCGGTGGATGAAATCAAACAGCTTGTGGCAGAAATGGATAAGGTGGCAGTGGCTTATCAGAAAGTGGTGGTATTAGCGAAAAATTAGAATCTATAGCAATGAGAAAATTCATTATGATCGCCCTTGTGGC
>JBMOFW010000142.1:0-7466 GCA_049318685.1 Flavobacteriales bacterium | reverse complement strand
TGATTCATGACATTGAGTACTGAACCAACGGCCAACAACTACGATCCACTTTCGCAAGGCATTACTGCACCAGTCATTTCACCTTTTGCCACCAACCTTGAAGGTATTGACGCTACTTCTAAAGTAAGCTATACTATCGATTCTCAGGGCATTCGTGTGCAATGGAAGAATGTTCGTCGCGTGGGATATGTTGGAGAATCCTTATCCTTTCAAGCCCGCATCATCAGCCAAGTCTATACTGGATTTGGATTTGGAAGCATCTCATTCGTCTATGGCCCTTTTCAAGGGGTGGCAGTGCCGAGCACCCCAGTGCATGTGGGCATTCGTGTGGGGTCGGGCGATACTGTCGGAACCTACTCGACACGCTCAGTTGCCCCAGGTGCCGCCTGGTTGCCCGACACATTCGGTGCATCATCGACCTCTACTTGCGCATTTCCATCCAGCAACACTCCCGATGGCTTTCCCGCTGAAGGCATGAAACACGAGTGGTTTTTGAACAATGGATATCAAGGAATCACGAATCCGGATGTATCACCACTATGCAATGGAACAGGCAACGTGGTAATATTCTCGAATTACGATGGTGGCACGCTCAACATCAATGTGGACCAAGACATACCTAACCTGAAAATTGGTATTTGTACCTATGAGCCTGTTGAGGTAAACATCTCAGGACCATTTGCGAGCAATGTGGCCGAAGTGCTTTATGCCGGATTCAACTCTGCGCAAGGAAATAACAACTGCGGACTGGGTATTCCAACCACATCCATTTCCGGTGTGGCCCCTTCAATAACACAAATTCTCACTGCTCCACCTGTAGGTTATGAACCTTTGCATGGTAATGGTTCAGGTGGTTGGGGTGGCCCATTTGGCGGCCCCGGTCTTATGGTAGGTGTGGGCGGACAATGCGACACACTATACCCTGCCGGTGGTGGCAATACGCCCGATGAAGTCGTGTATTACTTTCTAACAGCCTTCGACGACGATCTGCTATTTCACTACACACAATACTATTGCTGGTTCTCGGAGATTTATGATATTTCAGACGGAGGTAATTGTTGCGTGAATCCATTGGTACCCGCATGGACGATCGAAGTACCCAACGATACAGCTGTATGTTATGGTGGGACGGTATTACTTTCGATTTTAGAAAACGAAAACGGACAAGGACCATTTACTTACGAGTGGTCTTACAATAATGTCCCTGTGTGCACAGATGCCTCATGCAATCTAAATGCAACTGAAGATGGTCAGGCATGCTTCACAATCACGGATGCCAATGGACAAACGCTTTCCGATTGTTTTGAGGTATCTGTCGATCCCCCTGTATCCATCGCTCTGAGCGTTTCGGATACCGCCCTATGTATGCCTGCTCAATTCATATTGACAAACGATACAGACCCAGGTACTTTCATTTCACAGCAATGGACAATCAACGGCACACCCTACTCCAATCAAACGACCGCTACCTACGCGCCTAATCAACCGGGTGTTATTGATATAGCCTTAGAAGTATCAACTGCTCTTGGCTGTGTCTACGACACCTTGCTAGTGGATTACCTTGAAGCTTATCCGTTAATCGAAGCCAATTATTCTTTTGATCCCCTCATTCTATACGCTGACAATACCAATCTGGACTTTATTGACTTATCAGAGGGAAACATTGTAAACTGGGAATGGACAATTACATTACCTACGGGAGAAATCTCTAGTATCGAACAAAACCCTGAGTTCAGTCTTCCTCCCGGGGTTGGCGGATCATACCCAGTGCAATTGGAGATTACTTCCTCGGACGGGTGTTCTGATGTGATCAACGGTTTGATTACCGTCTACGAGTTGATTAATCTATATGTACCTTCGGCATTCACTCCGAATGGCGATGGTATAAACGACGTATTTCAGGTAGAAGGCACCGGAATAGATATGACCAACTTTCAAATTGATATTTTCAATCGTTGGGGAGAAAAAGTATATTCAAGTATCGATCCAAATCAGGCATGGACTGGTGGGGCAAACGAAGGCGAATACTATGTTCCCAATGGAGTATATAATTATCATATTTCAATGAATTCCTTAAAATCGGGAGAACGATTCGAGAGTAAGGGGCACATTTCAATCATTCGCTAGAAGATTCATTTATGAAGTTTCTCATCACCACCGTCAGCTTTGTGCTTCTATCAATAGCACTTATTGCCCAAAAAGAGGCTAATGTTTGGCACTTTGGCTATGGCTATGGACTCGACTTCAACTCGGGAGAAGCTGTTCAAATAACCGGTGCGATGTCTACTTCTGAAGGCTGCACAGCGTATTGTGATTCAACAGGCAATCTCCTTTTTTACTCCAATGGTGGAGGGCGTACTCCCTTAAGTGGTCAGGACCCCGGACATATCTGGAATAGTAATCATGAAGTGATGTATGACATGCAGGGACTTGAAGGTGGCGGATTTAGTGCTGCGCAATCGTCGGTGATCATTCCCGCTCCGGGCGAACCTAACATTTACTATTTATTTTCTGTTGATGAAATAGAGCATTACGTAGACGCGACTCCCGAGATATTGACGTTGCAGCCGAACGGCAGAGGTTTTCGTTATTTCAAAATAGATATGTCATTGAACAATGGCTTGGGAGAAGTAGTTGAAGCAGATGTTCCTTTATATGATTTTTCATTCGAAGGGCTATGCGCCATTCGCCATGCTAACGGCACAGATTATTGGATACTGATTAATCAAGGCTCCATTGGCATAGGTGTATACAGTGTTACATCGGAAGGCGTTACACTCTCTTCTGTGTTTGAAACCGATACGCCGCAGTCAGGCGTAATTAAATCCTCGCCCATTACCGGTAATCCGGAACCGCTTTTTTACGCTGTTTACAGCAAAGTTGTCATTTCAAGCGGTCTGATATTGGATTTCGATTTAAACACTGGTATATTGTCTGAACCGGAACAATTGCCCTTCGTCGGTTCTGAAGCTTTTGAGTTTTCGCACAACTCCCAATACCTCTACGCTACATCGACGGGTCTTGGAACCGGCACACAGCAACTGGTTCGTTACAATTTGATCAATGCATTTGAACAAGGGATTGGGGTTGCGGCAACTCAGGAAGTGATTGCCCCAGACATTACAGCATACTATATGCAAATGGCTCCCGATATGAACATCTATTTCACCTGGTTAAACAGTAGTGCTGAAACACAGATTGGGGCTATCAACTGCGCGAACAGTGACTCGCCAACGGTTACATCTGAAGCGTTCAGTTACAGCGGCAACTCAGACGAGCTATTCTTTTCTCTTCCCAATTTTCCTTCCTGGATTTTTTATGACCCCTATTCCGATTTTATTGAATTCGGTCCAGACACTGTTTATCTGTGCCAAGGCGATTCCATCATTCTCGATGCGGGTGTAGGCGATTATTGGGAATGGGGTGGCGATTGCTACAGTGGTCCGGAAAGCACATGGCCGGATAACAGCACGCGGTACTTCACTGTAACACAACCGGGCACCTACGTTGCCTGCGTAAATGGACCTTGCTCAAACGGCAGCGGAGCAGATGGCTGCGATTCCTCTGATCAGATTACCGTACTTCCATGCCCGGTGGATGAACCCGCATGTGAATTGCTCAATCTTCCCGATACGCTGCAAGTCTGCGCCGGTGATACCTTACAACTAGAAGCGGACTTAAGTCAATTCACCTCCTACTCGAGCTTGCAATGGTTGGGCGGAGGCACTTTCATTCCTTCCAGCTCAGTTTCGCAGCCATTGTATATACCCTCTGCACAAGAAATAGCAACAGGCTTCGCCAATTTGACGTTGCAAGTTTTTTTGCAGGAAGTCAATACAACTGGCGGTAACTTCCTTGCCTATGACCATAGCGGTGATGATATTATTTTCTATTCTAACACTGCGGACGGTAGTATAAATATCATTCAGAGCAACACTGGGAATGACTGGACAGCCATGGGCTTCCGCTCTGCCACGAATACCTTGTATGGAATCTCCAACATTGTCACTGCACCCGCCCTTTCCTCTGTGGACATTAATACAGGAACTGTCACTCCAATATTTACATACACCAATCACCAATTCTATGCTGGTGACTACGACAATGCCAATGACCAATTTTACGTCATTGGAATCCCCGAAATAAATAGTGGCGAGCCCTTGGTTCAAACTCTTTACACCATTGATGTCAATACAGGAGCACTCAGCGCCACAGGCGATATCAACTTGCTTGCTTTAGATTACTTTTTTGCTGCAGGCGATGATGGTATCAACGGAATGGCATACGACCCTTCACTCAATGTACTTTGGGCAACAACTGCAAATGGTGAATTGATCGAAATTAATCCTAACACCGCTGAAGTAATCAGCATTGGAATCACTGTAGGTGATTTACGCGGCCTTGCATACGACTACAATGAAAATGAATTGTGGGGAATAAGTGCTAATGGCACCCTTTATCATATCAATACCAACTCTGGTGATGTCCTTGAAGAAGTGCTCTGTCAAGAACCATTAGGCTTTGTAACTACTTTGACCTATGCTTTGCCACAAGGTGTATCAGAAACTATCTGCTCTGACAATACCACGGTTGTTATTCTTAATGGCAACAGCTTAGACCTCGGCGATGATGCCATCATTTGTGATGGAGAAACCATCGTTCTATCTACTTCTGGTTTTGACGCCTACACTTGGCAAGATGGTAGCACAAGTGAGAATTACATTGTGGATGAAAGCGGAACATATAGCGTGAATGTTATCGACGCATTTGGGTGCAGCTTCAGCGATGCTGTAACTGTTACCGTGAATGATGCACCAAGCGCAGGCTTTAGCGCCAATCCGCAACCCACAACCATTAACGATACGGAGATTACGTTTACATCAACGAGCGCAGCCGCTCCTCTCAGCTACACGTGGAGTTTTGAAGACGGCACACCTGTAACATCTACCGAAGAAAATCCCGTGGTCAACTTTCCTCCTATTCCAGGCAACTATGCCATTTCCTTGATTGTGGAAAATGCTAGCGGTTGCGTCGACACGTTGTCTTCCTTTATTTTCATTGAAAGCGACGGCACCGTCACGCTACCCAACATTTTCACGCCCAATGGCGACGGCGACAACGATAGTTTCGTTCCATTCGAAGCATTTCCTGGCAAATGGAACCTTACCATATTCAACCGATGGGGCACAGAAGTTTTTACCACTTCGAATTTGTCTAAAGGATGGAATGGTGAAGAGTATCCCGCAGGAACATACTACTGGATTCTACAACCGCGTGATGGGCAGCAGGGAGAAAGTAAATCGGGTTATGTGACGTTGGTGAGGGATTAGGGAAAAAGATTCGGGTATACTTTAATTCTTTAGCATACAATGCAGAACAATAAAATTTCGAAACTTTCCATAGCATATATATTCTTCATGCTTGTATGCATAGGTTCAATAAGCGCGCAAGAAATTTGTACCAATGGAATAGACGACGACAATGATGGTTTGATCGACCTCAACGACACCGAAGATTGTTCATGCACCAGCGTATCAAGTATCACTTCTCTTATTCCAAATCCATCATTTGAATTATATGACTGTTTGCCACAAACCTTTGGTGAACTCTCTTGTGCAGATACTTGGGAGCAAGCAACACCAGCGACTAGTGATTTTTTCCTCAATACACCAGGAGCCTTGTGGGACGGCGTTATTCCTTTGCCCGTGCCAGATGGTCAAGGTGTAGGAGGATTTATTATTAGCGCCTACCCCATGGATATTACGATAAGTGATTTTACTATTTACAATGAATATATCGGGGGATGCTTACTTGCGCCTATGGAAGCAGGTGTGGAGTATACGATTCAAATGAACGTAGCAGGATCGTCATGGGATGGAACCACTTCTGAAGGAGTTTATTATGGTCCAATCAACATAACCATTTTCGGTAGTACTGCATGTCCCGAATGGCCCGTAGCTCTTGACCCTTTTGGCTTCGAACTCGGTTGTCCAGATATTCTCAATGAATGGACAGAACTAGGATACACTTCATATTCCGCTGATGCAACGTGGCAAACAGTAACAATTCAATTTACGCCAACAACTGATATACAAGCCATAATGATCGGCGGCCCCTGCGAATTACCCGCCGATTTCAATGTTGATTTTATTAATCACCAAGCCTATCCCTATTTCTGGATCGACAATCTAATTCTGAATGAAAGCAGTTTGTTCAGCAGTATAGAAACAACCGGAGGCTATTGTACAGAAGATCTAACTCTATTAGGCACTTCCGATACCCTCGCTGAATATTTCCAATGGTATTACGATGGTGTTGCACTCCCCGATCAAACAAATGATCAATTAGAATGGAGCGACTTGAACTTGTCAGAAGGGTTGTATCAGTTTATCGCTTTTCAAAACGATTCCATTTGCGCAGGATCACAAATTGAAGTTTCATTGCCCGCTCCTATTCTGCCAGAAATTCAAGCCTCTCCACTATCAGGCTGTGAACCTCTAACTGTGCAATTCAATAATGTTACTCCAACACCAAGCATAGGATGTCAATGGGATTTCGGCGATGGGAACACAGCTAGTGAATGTAATCCAACACATGTCTTTAGCGAAGATGGTTTATACTCCATTAATATCAGTGTAACGTTTGAAAATGGATGCACTTATGATAGCACCTACCAACAATACATTGAGGTTTTTCCATTACCTCAAGCTGTTTTCACGGCATCACCGCAACCTACAACAATCAACAACACTCAAATTTCCTTCTTTCCAGAAAGCAATGATGCAATCACGCAATGGCAATGGAATTTCGGCGAAGTATTTCCAAATACAGATATCGTTGAATCGCCAACGGTAATCTTTCCAAGCATTCCTGGCATCTACCCAGTTGAACTTATAGTAATCAACTCCGCAGGCTGCGTAGACACAATCACTTCTTATATTGTCATTGATAGCGATGATACTGTAACCCTGCCCAACGTATTTACACCAAATGGCGATGGTGACAACGATCGATTTATTCCTTTTGAAGAATTTCCTGGCAAATGGCAGCTCACCGTATTCAACCGATGGGGCACAGAAATTTTTACCACTTCGAATTTAACTAAAGGATGGAATGGAGAAGAGTCTCCTGCAGGAACATATTATTGGATTGTAGAACCACGCGATGGACAGCAAGGCGAAAGCCAATCGGGATATGTGACGATGATCAGGGAGTAGAGAACCTGATCAACTTAGACTCCATTCGTGTTGACTTTTACATTAATATGAAATAACAACCTTCAATCTAGACTCCACATTTCTTCCTTGCAATGTGGCTGGCACAAAGCTCGAAATCTCCTTCATTGCAAGCAATACAACAGCCTCCATTTCTGCATGTCCTGTTTCATTTCGATCTACCCTAACATCTTTAACAAAGCCTTTTGAGTCAATTAAAAATGAAACTTCCATTCGACCGAACAAACATTC
>JBMOFW010000141.1:0-7657 GCA_049318685.1 Flavobacteriales bacterium | reverse complement strand
ATTACTGCCGACACCGATCCTGAAGTGGGCGGTGTGCCCGGACTTGCTCAAGGATCAATCGACATGACCGGATACACCATCGACCTCACAGGCGATAGTGGCTTTGAAAGCAATAAGCTCGCTTCGAATATTGCAGTGAGTGTTTCCAATGACGCATCGACCAATGCCCTGATCAACGGCCAAGACAGTATTCTTGTGGAGTTGACTTTTGACAATGCTCAAGTGGAGTGGGCGGAAGGATATTTCGGTAATCACATATATCAAATCAATGAAGATGTTGATTTTGCAGGCGATGTCAACATGCCGTCTGGGGTCATCTATGTCGAACTGGCACGCATGAATCTCGACATCACCAACTATATCGGTGCAGATGCTCGTCTTCAGTTTGCCGAAATTAATGCGAGCAATGCAGAAACAAATTTGGCCTTGGATTATTCGCCAATCTATCAGTCCTTGAATATCACCCGTGCCCTCGAAATAGGAGGTACGATCTATCCATTTTCAACATCCTATTTGATCAATGAAAGCAATAGCAATTTCACTTCATTTATTGGGATGTTGCCTTCGAGTTTGCATGTGGATGGTGAAATAGAAATCAATCCTTTGGGAAATGTTTCAGGCTATCATGATTTCATATATGCTGATAAAGCCTTGGAAGCCAATTTAACCATAGATGTGCCATTGCGTCTTGCGGCGAATGTCACCCTTACGGATACGCTGAAAGTGTCGATTGGAGAGGAAATAGTAGCCAGTGGCGAGTTGATATTTATCGCAGAAAATTATTTTCCATTGGATGCCCATTTGCTATTGAGCTTGGTGGATGGTGAAGAAACTTTGCTTTTGGAAAATGGTTGGATTGATGCCGGAATCCCCGGCGGAGAGCCCGGAAGCAGCACTCCGGTGAAAAGTGAAGTGCATGTGCCCGTGAGCTACGAAACCATCCAACGTTTGAAAGCCGGTGACCGAATGTTTATTCGGGTAAGTTTCCAAACACCGAATATACCTGAATTGTATTCCTTGTATGCCAATTATAAAATCGATTTTAAACTTGTTGCCGATGCTACCGTTGAGCTGGAAGTGGAGTAAGGCAGGTGCCATCTTGGTGCTTGTGCTATTCTTTTTGAATAGCACTGGATTGCGCGCCCAGACTCCATCGCTATGGTTGCTCAACCCGGATTCCGCATGGCGAGCGAGCTATGTGATGATGGGTACAGATGCATCGATCGACTGGGGATCGAATGTTTTGGACAGAAATTTTATGTCGAAAATGCTGATTGGCGGACATTTGACCTCGACAGAAAATAAATCGCTCCATGGACAAATGACGCAAGTCAATCGCCTAGGCGCAGAGTCAACTGTTGGAGTTTCATTTTACAATTTTAGCGATAGCTTGTTGCGCATGCCCAATCTCGGATTGAGAGTGGGGGTGAGCATGGAATCTTCCGCCAATGTGGGCTTTGATCGCGATTTCTTCGCATTGAGTTTTATTGGAAATTCAGATTTTTTGGGCGACACCGTTGATTTGGGACCGCTCTATGCCGATTATCAAGTTTTTGAGAAATTTGGATTGGGTATTTTTAATAAACGCAATCTATCGTTTATCCAACTGAGCGCCGTGAATGGACAAGACATGCAGTCGATGCGTTTGGATCGTCTGAAAATGTTTACATCATCTGATGCGACCTCTATTTCATTGGATTATGCTGGTGAATATTGGCAAGCGGATACCACCAAAAGTGGGTTTGGTCAAACCAAAGGATTTGGGTTAGCCTTGGATGGTGATTTGAATATTCCGCTGGAAGACAATCGCGGTGTAGTTTCTCTTAGCGTGCGCAATTTGGGGTATATACAATGGAACAATGAAACCGTGCACGAGTATGCGGATACGAATATGGTTTGGTCGGGGGTGAATGTGGACGAGATCGTTTCTCTTTCTGAAAATGGATTTGATATGCCACGATTGAAAGACACTTTAGCCGTAAGTTCTGAACGCAAATCTTTGATGAAATCATTGCCGACATCCGTTCAGTTTCGCATGATCCGCAAATTGAATCGCGGTAATTCCTATGAAGCGGGTTTGCGCTTTATGCCCAATCGCGTTTCTATCCCTTTTTTGTATGCCGGTTTCAATCATTTTGTTGCACCGGGCTTGATGTTGACCGAACGGGTGACTTATGGTGGTTATGGCAATTTGAATTTAGGTCTAGAAGCTCAATGGATGATTGATAATCGCGTCTACTTGCGCGCGGGAACCAATCAGAGCATGGGCTTTTTGTTTGATGCTGCGCGCGGCATGAATGCTTTTGTGGGAATCCATGTATGTTTGAATAAAATTAAGGAAGACATAGAATAATGAAACAGTATTTGAATACACTTCAACACACCGATTCGGGCAACTTTTTTTTGATTGCCGGCCCATGTGTTGTAGAAAGCGAAGAGTTGATTTTTGAGGTTGCTGAAAAAGTAAAGGCAATCACAGATCGTTTGCAGATCCCTTACATTTTTAAGGCAAGTTATCGCAAGGCGAATCGTTCGCGCGGCGATTCATTTGCCGGTATCGGTGATATTGAAGCGTTGAAAATGATTCAAAAAGTAGGCGCACAATTGGGTCTGCCGACCACCACCGATTTTCACTCTGCAGAGGAAGCCTTTATGGCTGCGGAATATGTGGATGTATTGCAAGTACCGGCGTTTTTATGCCGTCAAACAGATATTCTGCACGCAGCAGCGCGCACCGGGAAAGTGGTAAACGTCAAGAAGGGACAGTTTTTGTCGCCCGATGCCATGGTGCATGCGGTCAACAAAATCAAAGAAGCCGGTAATGAGAAAGTGTGGTTGACTGAGCGCGGCACCACGTTTGGCTATCAGGATTTGGTAGTGGATTACCGCGGCATTCCGACCATGCGTCAATATGCTCCAACGATTATGGACTGCACGCACAGTTTGCAGCAACCCAATCAAAGCAGCGGTGTTACTGGTGGTCGACCGGAGTTGATCGAAACCGTTGCCAAAGCGGCGATTGCAGTGGGAGCAGATGGATTGTTTATCGAAACCCATCCCAATCCTGCCGTAGCGAAGAGCGACGGAGCGAATATGCTCCGCCTCGAATTGCTCGAAGAAATGTTGGAAAAACTCGTACGTATTCGAAAAGCGATTTAATGAAGTATATCATTACCATAGTTGTTTGTCTTTTTGCGAATCTCACGTATACGCAGGATCAAGCGTGGGTGCGCACATTTGGAGGAAGCAATTCAGAATATGCGCGTGATATTCTAGTTTGTGCCAATGGCGATGTGTTGATTTTGGGAGCAACTTCGAGTGACGATATCAATCAAAGTCAATTTTATTTAGCGCGACTCGATGCGGACTTGAATTGTATTTGGAGTAAATCACTCGGCGATGCAGGTATTGATAACGCCGAGTCGATTGCGGAAGCTACGGACGGTTCCATTTACGCAGTAGGTACGTTTTTGAATTTAACCAACATGAGTTATGATGGTCGAATTTATAAATTGGATTCTGAAGGCAACCAGCTTTGGTCGACCAGTATTGAAAATGAAGGCTGGGATTTCTTGACGGAGGCGGCCTGCAAGTCGGATGGAAGCTTAGTAGTCGCGGGTTATCGTCAGGGAGATTACGCTGTAGGTACTTATTTTTGGATCGATGCGGATGGAACAGTAATTGACCAGTATGAGCTCACGGGCGATGGTGATTACAAGGTTAGCGCTCTGGCCATTGATGCCAATGACAATGTGTATTCAACCGTCAACGCGGTTCCAATTTTTACTGATTTGCCTTTGGGAATCGTCATTAAGATGGAAGAAGATCCCGATTTTTTATATCAAGCCAGTTTCTTTGATGGAATGGGCACTTTCCTATACGATATCGATGTGCGCAATGATTCAGCCGCAGTATGCGGAGCATTCTTGAATGATGATGAAACATATGCTGCTAAATTGATTATGTTGGATGGGCAATTGAGCACCTTGTGGGAAGATCAGCAAACAGTTCCGGACAGTTACTTGATGACTGGCGTGACGTTTTGTTCGAGCGGATTATTGTTTGCGGGAAAAACGAATTCTTATGGTGCTGGAGGAATGGATATCATGATCCAACATCGCGATGTCTATAGCAATTGGCTCATGGGACCTACCTTCGGATCGCCAGGCGAGGAAGATATTACGGATGTGGTTTTTCACCCCAATGGTGCCGTGTATTTTCTGGGCCAATCAAGTTATTATGGATTGGGAGATCAGGACATGTATGTCGTAAAACTACAAGATGATGGAATAACGTCTTTTTACGATTTGGATGAGTTGTTTGGTCAAGGATGCTTTAATGTGGGTGTGGAAAATGTCGAGCCGAATGATCATTCGGTAGTTGTTCATCCCGATTTTATTGAACTACGTGGTTGGGAAGAAAATCCATCCTATGTTCTATATGATGTGTTTGGACGCGTGGTTTCGCGTGGTCAAAATCAAGCCGCCATTCGCCTAGAAGGACTCAGTTCAGGATATTACTTATTTGTTTGTGATGGCTATACCAAACGGTTTTATCACGGCAAAAACTAGCGCTCCAAAATAGATTGAATATCCGGTTTGAAGTAGCGATTTGATTTCATCACTTTGCCGTCTTCGCGATAAATGGGTTGACCATTTTCATCCAGCTTGCTCATATTGCTTCGATGGATTTCTTCAAATACTTCAGCGATTTTGTGTTGCAATCCATGTGCATTCAATGTGCCGCAAAGGATATAGAGCATATCGCCGAGCGCATCGGCAATTTCTACCAAGTCGCCGTTTCTAGCTGCTTCTAAGTACTCTTCGTTTTCTTCTTTCATCAAATTGAAACGAAGGGTGTATTCTTGTTCGTTCAATTGCGCCGCGGGTGTTTTTCTATTCGGCAGTCCAAAGGCATCGTGAAATTCGCCCACTGCATTTATCGTTTCGATTAGTTTCATTTGATTGTTTTTTTATTTATCCAAAGCACAGAGTTGTAGGTGCCATATTCGTTTTGCTCGTAATAGCGATTGCCGGGATCCAATATCCATTCGCCATCTACAATGAATTTATATGTAGTTTTTCCATCTGGGAGCATATAGGGCAATTGCCACACGCCATCTTTGTATGACATAGTAAAATCAGTTTCATTCCAACCATTGAAAGAACCTGCTACAACTACTTTTTTGGCTCCCGGATATCCCGCTAACATAAATGTGTAATTCGGCGACACCACTACCCAGTGGTCTGTTTCTCCGGAAAGATCGGAAGGACATGTAGGCTGATCTTCGGCCAAGGTCCATTTTCCATCGACAATGAATTTGTATCGATATACTCCCTGGCGCAATGGAACCTCCAGTTGCCATCCGGTTTCAGTGCGTTTCATGAGCAATTCATGTTCGTTCCAATTGTTGAACGTTCCGGTGAGTATCACATTTTTAGCGTTCACATTTCCTTCAAGTTGAAAGGTGATTTTTTCACGCGTTCCAAAAACCAAGACACTGTTGAATGAGTTTTCGGTATTCGGTCGTTGCACCGGATTTTTCGGATCGGTAATCCACTCGCCATCCACAATGAATTTGTACTCGTATTCCCCATCCGGAAAGAATACGGGCAGTTTCCATAGGTTTCCGACTTTAGTCATGAACATGTTTTTATCCCAATCATTGAAATTGCCAGATAAAATCACCTGTTTTGCTGTGGGATGATCTAGTAAGAAATAATAATTGGATTTGAAATACACGGAATTTTCTGCGCCATAATTATCGTCCATCTCCAATAGATTTTCGCGGTCTTGAATCCACTTTCCATCAACGATATACTTGTATTCATAACGACCAGGTGCTAGTTGGAGATCTATAAACCAACCCTCTTCTGATTTTTGCAAAGGCCAACCAGTAGTGCTCCATTGATTAAAACTGCCACTGATGAATACGGTCTTTTCTCGCCCATTTCCTCTATAAATAAATCGTGTAGTTTTTTCATCCAGCTCCCTGAATATGATAGATTTCGTTTTATTGTAACCGAATACTTGATCGGTAAAGTTATTCAATGCATATATGGAATCTTGATTATCCTCAAAGTAGGGTTGGTCGAAAGTGGCCATCGCGTTTTTTTCCAAATCAAGCGCTATATCGATGTAGTTCTTTTTCACTTTGTAAATTGACCAGCCTTCTAGGGCCAATCGACCCACAGATTGTTGGTTAAACAGCGTATCTGTAGAAAGATGCGCAATGTCGTTGGCGCGTAGGATACTATCGGTTTCGGCCTTCGACCAAGAGCGGTACACGCGGAGAATCAATTGACTATCTGTGCACTTGTAGTAAGGCTTCTGTGCGGTGCCGGAGAGGGCAACGAACATCAATAGAATGATATATACGAATCTTAAATTCATCGTGGCTGCAAAGCGTTATAAAGATAAAGTGAAAATTGGCGGTTCACGAAATTGATTTCAAAGGTGCCTTGGGAAAGGAAGTTGTAGCCCAATATGCCATCTATAAACATGCTGCATGTTTCGTTGATTTCGGCCATATTGGTGAGGATGGTTTCTTGCCCTGCGAAATTAGCTCCTCCAATATTGATTTCGCTGAAGGTACCTAGCACGGCGCTCTGAGCTCCCGTACTTCCGCGCATTTTAATGGTACGTGTAATGGAAAATTCTTTCAATACTTTTTTCTTAGAAAGGGCATCGACGACATTGGTTTCTGCTCCGGTGTCGAGTATCCAATTCATAGATTGGCCTGCCACTTTCACGGGCATGAAAATTTTGTTGTCACAAAGCTTAAACGTGAGCTGAATATCTGGGGTAGTATCTGTTTCGAAAGTAGACCATGAAGAATCGGTCTTGGCCAGTTTATTCCCAACTGCATCGGTGCGATAGAGGATGAGTTGATTACTTTGGATGTCGATGCGCAAGCAGAGGGAGGAGAAGAGGTTGGCGCCCAACAAACCCAGAATCGGAATTTTTCGAGCGTTTTCGAGGGCCGCGAGATTGGTGATGTCGGCTTCGACCCGGTCGTAGTACAATGCGCCAAGGCTCAATTTTGGAATTGTGGTTCGTGTGGCTTGTACGACATCATTGCTCACCCCAGCCGCGCGTTGGGTCGAACCTGTTTCATACTGACGAAAATACGTGCGATTGAGCACCAAGTAAGGTGCTCCGGTATCGACGATAAAATTGCCAGTGATGGAATCTATGGTGGCTTCAAGAATGAGGAGGTTGCCGCTGCGTTTCAAAGGAAGTACAAGTCGCTCCCAATTTCCGGAGGGTTGAGGATCTGCGGTGAGCAAGCCCGTAAGATCGATGGCAGATGCCGGAAAGGCAATCAATAGGGGCAATATGAGGCGGAGCCACAATGGCATGCGCGAATATATAAATAGAAAAAGCCCTTCCGTCGAAGGGCTTGTTTTCTATTCCTTAACCAAAACCAAATTCTCAATGAGAAATCGAGAATATACCTTTGTAACGAGTTGGTTTGAAAAAATGTTGCATCTGTATGACGAGAATTTTCAAATTTTCACATTTGCTTCCAATAATGAAAGAAACATCTATATTTGCACCCCCAAACGAAAAACGCGTTTTTGAGGATGGGGAAAACGAAGCGGGGGTATAGCTCAGCTGGCTAGAGCGCTTGCATGGCATGCAAGAGGTCATCGGT
>JBMOFW010000140.1:0-7705 GCA_049318685.1 Flavobacteriales bacterium | reverse complement strand
TCCGGATAGCTGGGAAACAACCAATGTATCGGGGTCAGTTGAACCAGTAACTCAAACGGATGATGCGCATTCCGGAAACTACGCTGTTCATTTGGCCGTAGTTTCTGCATTTAGTTTTTCGGTACCCGGGGCAATAACCCAAATGGAATTCCCGATCAGCTATATTCCGCAATCGATGAGTTTTTGGCTTAAATCAAATCTAACTGCGAATAGTCAAGTGTATGGTGCAATGTCCATTTTTGATTCAAATGGGAATGTTTTGGGTGCCGCTAGTTTTAGTACAACCACAAGTTCTTCCACTTATTTTGAATTTATTGCGCCGACAATTTCTACAGGAGCCACTGGAACACCCGTATCAGCAAGCATTACGATCTCGATGAGCACTACCGATGGGTCAACTCTAGGAATTACCAATAACTGCACAATTGATGATATTTCGATTAGTTCTGTTCCGCTGAGTATAGTAGAACCTTCAATCGAGCAGTTTTCAATTTATCCGAATCCATGTTCTGTCGAAATGGCCAAATTGGATTTGACCGAAATTCAAGGTCAAGTTGATTTGAATATTTTCGATTTGCAAGGCAAAATGGTACTGAGTGAAAGCGTGGTGGGAGGATTGAATCATTCGTTGTGTGTGAGCGAATTGCCTGCGGGTTTTTACATGGTGAAAGTCATGGATGGAACTCAAGTGTTTTCGACCAAATTGATCATTGAATAAAAAGAGAAAGCCCCCGATCGTTATCGGGGGCATTTCATAAACCTTAACCAAATTAGGTCTTTAAACCAAAAACCAAAACTTACTGAGAAGTCTGTGGTATCGCTTCTTCCAAACGATGTGCCAAAGATATTACAAGATTGTTCCGGTTGCGTTGCAATCCGCGTCAATCGCGGATAATTTAACATTGGTTATAGAATTCGGAAGGTGATTTTGCCATGGAATTCTGACCTTGATATAATTGTCAGTGAATCCATTAATCATGTTTTCATCTTGTTCGGACTCCCACAAAACCGGACGAGAAATTTCTAAATTCTCTTCATAGAAAGCTCTCTTTTTCTTCTCACTCATGATGCGTAAAATCTTATTTCGCTCATAGCGCTTTTCCATAGGCACAACATCTAGAATGCGCAGTGCGGTAGTATTCTCGCGCTCACTATATGTGAATACGTGAAAGTAAGAGGCAGGGAGTTCACTTAAAAATTGCTGGGTTTCTAAGAATAATTCATCCGATTCTCCAGGAAATCCTACAATGATATCGACACCGATGCAAGCGTCAGGCATCAATTCTTTAATGAAGGCGATGCGGTTTTTATATAACTCAGTGCGATAGCGTCGACGCATCATTTGCAGTATAGAATCACTTCCACTTTGAAGAGGAATATGGAAGTGAGGCATGAATTTTTTCGAGGTGGCCACAAAGCGGATGATATCGTCTGTGAGCAAATTGGGTTCGATGCTACTAATACGATAACGTTCAACACCATCAAGTTGATCAAGTTGTTGGACCAGTGCAAAGAAAGTCTCACCATGAGCTGTCCCAAAGTCGCCAATATTGACGCCTGTTAGAACAATTTCTTTTGCCCCCGAGGCGATTGCTTCTTTGGCTTGAACTAGCGTTTCCGATATAGTGGCAGAGCGGGATCGCCCGCGGGCCAATGGAATGGTGCAGAAGGCACAGAAATAATTGCACCCATCTTGTACTTTGAGAAACGTCCGTGTGCGATCACCTTTTGAATAAGAGGGAATAAAGCTTTTGACATCTTTGATCTCTCCGGCTAAGATTTCCGGCTGATCGTGATGTTGATATTGTTCAACGTGTTCAACGATATTGAATTTTTCGTTGGCTCCTAAAACAAGATTAACACCTTCAATGGCTATGATTTCTTCCGGCTTGAGCTGTGCATAGCACCCAATTACCGTGACAAAGACGCCCGGATTTTTGCGTATGGCGCGACTTACTATGTTGCGGCATTTTTTATCTGCTTGATCCGTTACGCTGCATGTGTTCACTACCAATACATCAGGATTATCCTCCAATTCCACACGCGCATAGCCGGCATCTCTGAAAGAACGCGCAATGGTGCTCGTTTCAGAAAAGTTAAGCTTGCAACCTAGGGTATGGAAAGCGACCCGTTTGTATTGATTCATGAACTATTACTTACCCGATTCTGGTTTCATTACTTTTTTAGCAGCTTGAATTGAGCCTTTTGCTGGTTCAGCAGCTTTTTCAGCTTCTTTTTTCGCCGAGTTTACTTTTTTCTCCGTATTTGTTGGGCTAACTTTTGGTTGTGAAACGCTAGTTGGAACAACTTTCTGCAATCCGCAATTCCCGTTTCCGCAATCGTACGCAGAGTTATCTGCATTGAGTTGAGTGAGAATAGTTCCATCGAATTTGAATTTGCGTTCTTTTTTATTCTCTCCAGTTAAAATGATTTGCGTGCTGTCTGCAGAAAAGGTCCATTTTGCTTTTTCGATGCCGGGTTTGAAGTCTTTATCTCCGAGGTGATGCTCATTATATACACCATCGCCATTTGGCATCAATGAAACCATCACTTTGATTTCTTTACAATCCTTGCAAGCGTAGGAGCCAATGAAGGTGCCAGTAGCATCTTTCATTTTGTTTCCAGTGGCTACAGCGGCTGCGGGTGCTTTTCCTGAAGGAGTTGAGGCGGGAGTTTTGATAGTATCAGTAGCATTATTGGCGGCCGGCGTAGTGCTATTGTTGCTATTGCAGCTTGCAAAAGCAATTATAGACAAGGCGAAGAATAGTTTTTTCATAGAAATATTTTTTTTAAGGGGTGCAAATTTAGGCAAACTAGATGATTCGTTTAATCATTCTCAGTTTGTGGGTGTATTGATTGAGGTCAAGATTGTGAATTCCCTGATTGTCGAGTTGGTCCATGCGCACTTTACCAGAGGCGTGGATGATTGATTTGAATGAACCTTCTCTTTGACTGATCACGATGCCCACATGCGTGATTTTTCCTTCAGCATTATCGAAAAAAGCCAAATCACCGGTTTGTGCTTCCTCTAAAAAAGCGATGTCTTGACCAATACTGGCTTGTTGATAGGCATCGCGAGGTATAAAATGCCCTGCCATGCGGTAAACGAGTTGTGTAAAACCCGAACAGTCGATCCCCATGAGGGTTCGTCCGCCCCACAAATAGGGTGTGTCCAAGAAAATCATTGCTCCAAGAGCGATTTCTGCAGGTACTATGGCATTTTGGATATCTTGATCAGCCGCTGAGAAAATGGCTTCGCCTGCTTTTATTGAATTCTCAGAAACTTGAATTCGGCTTCCAGCTGGAATGAAGTTGAAGCCTCCGGATTGGTTTTTTACTACCAATAGTGGAGCGGTCACCGTTTTTAATACAGAAGTATCAATACTTTCGGAAAGAATGGAGATTTGTTTTTTGTCTATCCATCCTTCATATTGGTCATGATGGAGACGAACCATATACCACTTCTCATTCATATCAAGGATATCCATTGACTCGCCAAAAAGCACTTGGTTGACCATTTCACTTCGGTCGGAAGGTTCAGATCGCATCGGAATTGAAGAGAGCGTACAAATGGCAATTTTCATAAAATCGGGTATTGATATGCAAATATGAGGAATAAAGTCAAGTTTGATAGTATGTGAATCAAGTCACACTCGACGAATGATTGTTAAATATCGACGAATGTGGTTTTTTTTGTGATAAAATTTGGTTTCGAATGAATAGTGTTCTATTTTTGTCGAGCAAATTCTCAAATTCGTCGAAACAATATTGGGATTTGTAGACTAACACTTAAATATTTACCTAACCTAACAAAATGAAACATTCTACATTGTTTTCATCAAGTTCAAATTCCGGAGCAGCACTTCTACAAGCTGATCGTGGAATTCAATTTTCTGGTTTGTTATTGCGGGCGGTGATTCTTGGAAGTTTACTTCTGGGATTTGCTGTTGCGAATGGTGTTTCTGCGCAAGCAGCAACATTGAGCGCACAAGGAATTATTCAACTTCCAACGAATGAAGCGTTGGCGTCCACTTACACTGTTGACTTGTCGGCGATGCATTTCGAGTCAGATCAGGACATGATTGATTTCATTGGTTCTAAAAACAGTGTCAATTTTCAATTGCGCGCATTGCCTGCACAAGGTAAGGCTGTGCTCATGTTGAAACTGGGCAAGCAACCAACATGGACTGTTGCCGATTGGAATGCACACTTGCAATCTGTATGTGCACTTAGCCCTATTATTCACGAATAATTCTACAACCTAAACAAAACAAGATGAAAAAATTCTTTAATAGCTTAAAAACAGCTGCTATCGCATTGGGTTGTTTATTTACGACCCAATTGAGCGCTCAGCTTAATGTAAGTGATGGTCATTCTGCCACTGATTTGGCTAATCAAATCGTGGGTTCAGGAGTGACCGTTTCTAATGCACAAATCAATTGTGCTCCTGGTGGATATGGTATTTTCAACAATGGAAACACAACCAATATCGGCCTCAACAATGGTGTTCTTTTGACCACTGGAAGTATCTTCGAAGTTCCCGGAAATGCTTCCGGAAATGACGCATCTACTGATGTAAGTTCTACTTTCCATGGCGATGCGGATCTTGCTGCGTTGTCAGGATGGAGCGTGCAAGATGCATGTGTATTGTCTTTTGATTTCGTTTCTACAAGCAATCAAATTTCAGTACAATATGTATTCAGCTCTGAAGAATACAATGAATATGTATGTTCTCAATTCAACGACATTTTCGGCTTTTTCGTAAGCGGCCCTAACCCCCTAGGTGGCAACTATGTTGCACAAAACGTTGCATTGGTTCCTTCATCTTCTTTGCCGGTAGCGATCAACACGATCAATAACGGTACTTCAGGTTCAAATGGCTCTCCATCAAATTGTCTTTCATTGGGTAATGCTGCCTATTTCGTTAACAATTCTGTTGGAACCACAATTGAATACGATGGATTCACAGTAACATTGACAGCTATCGTAGACATCGTGCCAGGCGAAACGTATAACTTTAAATTCGCCATTGCTGACGTTTCTGACGGTGTGCTTGATTCTGGTGTTTTCATCAAAGGAAGCAGTTTCTCTGTTTTCTTGTGTCAAGCTGGTACTTTGAATTTTGTTTCTCCAAACAATGGTTTGATTTGTTCTAACGATGATATCGCCGATGCGATTAGTGTTTCTACCACTTCAATTGCTGATGGTGATACCTATGTATACTTGTTGACTTCTACCACTGGTGAAATTCTTGCGTTGAATTCAACCGGTAATTTTGACTTGTCGGCTTATTCTAACGGATTGTATAATGTATATGGCTTGTCTTATTCAGGTGTAATTTCTGAACCAACTGTGGGCGGAAATATTTCTGATATTGACGCTAGTTCTGATGAAGGATGTTTCGAATTGACTTCACCACTTGAGTTTGCAAAAATTGAGTGCACCGAAGAACCATCGTTGATCTGTCCAGAGTCAGTTTCTATCCAATGTCTTTCTGACGTACCTGCTGGTGATGCTTCAGCGGTAGCCGTTTTCCCTTCACAGTGTGAAGTTAATTCATCAGTTACCTATAATGATATCATCGAGGGCAACAATTGCTCAGGCGTTGTTGTGCGCACATATAGCGTTACAGATGACTGCGGAAACGTTGGTTCATGCGTTCAAAATATTTATTATGTAGATACTGAGGCTCCTTTCCTCGTTTCTGCTACTGAAAACGTAACTATTGAATGTGGTCAAGAAGACCAAATTCCTTCGATTGAAGCTGGTGACTATTGCGACGATAACGTTGAAATCACTTTTGTTGATGAAAACGTTGTTCTAGATGGTTGCAATAGCTCATTCGAGCGTCATTATACTTTTGTTGACAATTGTGGCAATGCTGGTCAATTCATTCAATATGTATCTGTTGGTGACAACACTTCTCCTGTTATTAATGGAGTAGAAGAGTTTGTTCATGTTCAGTGCATCGATGATGTTCCTGCTGCTGCTGAAGCTTTCGCTACAGACAACTGCGACGAAAACGTTGAAGTAATGTCTTTCGGATATGATTCAGGTAACAAAACTTCTGAATGTGTTTTGAGCACTGCTTTTGGTCCTGGCGCTGACTGGGCTTTCTGGGCACCAACCCTTTTCACTGAAGGGTATACTAGCTCAAACAACTTTGTATTTGATGCAAACGGTGGTCATTTTGACCAATTCGCAGATGGTAAAGCGCACTTGTATGGAACAGTAGTAAACACTGTAAATCCAAACGAGAAGCTCGAAATCAACATGTGGTTTGAAAATGCTGCTGATTGGGCTACTTGGTCTTCAATGGGTCGCAACTACAAAGATGATGTGAACTGTGCTACTCCAGGTCAACTTTTCCAAGACTGGACTTACTATGAAATGGTAAACGACCTTTCTGTGGCTGTGGGTGATGGCGATTTGGATGGTCTTTTGCTCCAATTCAAACACATGCCAGCTAACTACTACTTCGGTTTCCAAATTGGTCAAGGTGCCAACAATAAAAACTGCGGTAACGGTCTTTCTGGTTGGTTTGAATATACTGGTTTCTATAACTGTGAGCCTATCGAAGGTCACGGTGACGTAAACGTTGATATTAACTGTCAACCAACAGAAGAACAGGATCTTTGCAACACAGATTACACTTACGTATATTCTGCTGTTGATGCAAGTGGTAACTATAATCACTTTGTTCAAACGATCCACATCGAAGATACGATCGCTCCTGAATTTGCTTTCTGTCCTGAGAATTACTCAGTACAATGCACTTCAGAAGTTCAAGCTGCTCCATCATTGACAGCTACTGATAACTGTTCTGAGAATGTGGTAGTTGTTGCTTTGGATGAAATCATTTCTGGCAACTATCCTTGCGATTATGTAATCACTCGCGCATGGTATGCTGAAGATGAGTGTGGCAACCGTTCTTATTGCACACAAGAAATTGCTGTGAAAGACGAAACTGCTCCAATCTTCACTTTCGTTCCTGAAAATATCACTGTTGAATGTTCTGATGAAGTTCCAGCAATAAACGGTCAAGCTACTGACAACTGCGGTGACGCTACAGTAACTTATACCGATGCATTTGAAGGTACTTCTTGCTACGGTGTTATTACACGTACTTTCGAAGCAGTTGATGCTTGTGGAAATACTACATACGCAACTCAGTATATCACTATTGTTGATACTACTGCTCCAGTATTTGATGCTTATTCAATGCAGATTTATGTGGAATGTGATCAAATCGAGTCTCTCGAATTGTTGACTGCTACGGACAACTGCAACGATGTAACTGTAACGTACACTGAACTTCACAACTCTGGTGGATGTTTGGGTGTTCTTGAGCGCACTTATACTGCTACAGATGCATGTGGAAATTCAACCACAACTGTTCAGTACATTACTATTACTGATACTACTGCTCCTACAATCAACACTCCTGCTGATGTAACTGTTGAATGTGACAATGTTCCTGCATTCGAACTTCCTTCAGCTTATGACAACTGTGGTGAAGAAGTTGTAGTAACTGGTACTGAAGAGATTCTTCCTGGTGACTGCGAAAACAGCTATACCATTGTTAGACATTGGGTGGCTACTGACCTTTGCGAAAACGTAGCTGAATCTACAACTACCATTACCGTAATCGATACTACCAACCCAGAGTGGGAATATGTTCCTGCTGACATCAACATTTCTTGTG
>JBMOFW010000139.1:0-7728 GCA_049318685.1 Flavobacteriales bacterium | reverse complement strand
TCAATGCCTTGCTGGCGAGTGGGAAAATAAAATTGAAAAGATCATTCTCACCGCATCAGGTGGCCCTTTCCGTGGCAAGACTGCCGCCGAATTGAGCACTGTGACCAAAGCTCAAGCGCTCAAACATCCCAATTGGGATATGGGGGCCAAAATCACTATCGATAGTGCCAGCTTGATGAACAAAGGACTCGAAGTGATTGAAGCCAAATGGTTGTTCAATTTACATCCCGATCAAATTGAAGTAATCGTGCATCCGCAGTCGATCATTCATAGCATCGTGCAGTTTACAGACGGCAGCATGAAAGCCCAAATGGGACTGCCAGACATGAAACTACCCATTCAATATGCACTCGGTTATCCAACACGATTAGCTTCGGATTTTCCACGATTTAATTTCTTGAATTATCCGCAATTGACATTTGAGCAGCCCGATCGCGAAACTTTCCGTTGTTTGAATATCGCATTTGAAGCCATGCGTCGGGGAGGCAATGCGCCATGTGTCATGAATGCCGCCAATGAAATTGCCGTTGCGAAATTCCTGAAAGATGAAATTGGATTTTTGGATATTCCATCACTTATTGAGAATGTGCTGCAAAAAATCGACTTTGTTTCAACCCCAACACTAGACGATTTTATCGCGTCAGATAACGCTGCCCGCGAATACGGTAATACGCTTTAATTCTTTTTCAAATACATCAGAGAGTCCGGATAGTCCGTAATGATTCCATCAATATTCAGCTCAACTAGTTGTTCTGCTTCTTTTCTAGTATTCACGGTCCACGGAATAACCTGAATTCCTGCATCATGAGCGCTACCGATCATTTGTTCGGTTATGAGTTTGTAGTATGGACTTAGGATTTGAGGTTTAAATCCCAATGCATTCATTTTCTCCTGAAAATCTTCATTTTCATCTACAAGTAGTGCCAAAACCCAATCCGTGCTCCCTGCATGCACCGCTTTTAGCGCACGAATATCGAATGACTGAATGATCGTTCGGTTTTTCAAATTGGCCTTTTCAATGACCTCCAATACCAACCTTACAAATTCATTCACTTCAGGATGAAATACAGTATCACCTTCCAAGGTGGACTTAATTTCAATGTTGTATCGCACAGGAGACAAACCCTTTGTTCGAATTGCTGTTTCTACAACCTGAAAAACCTCCTCCAATGTTGGTATATAAGATTCCATCTTTCGTTGATGAGGAAATTTTGCATTTGGCAACGTACCGCATTCCCAATCCCGTAGCTCGTTTGCCGTATAATCTGCTACTTTCGGTCTTAAAGCCATAAGTCCATCGCTCCATTTTTCGGGCATGCAAAACGCAGGCAAATACGGATCGTGACATACCACGACTTGGCCATCTTTGCTGATATGCACATCCAACTCCAAGGTGCTAACTCCCATTTCCAAAGCGTGCAAAAATCCAGGGATAGAATTTTCAGGAAACAATCCTCGGCAGCCGCGGTGACCTTGTAAATCCAGATCTCCTTCGGACGCGCATCCCAGAACAAAACTGAACACGATCAATCTTAAGAATCTTGAATACTTCATACCGTTCTGAATAGCGTTTGATACCATTTGATGTAAACTTAACTAGTTTGCCAGAATAATGGAGTTTCAAACTTTTGCCACTTTCAAAATAAATAAAAATCAGCGCCTTAAGTGACTTGGGTCATACAACTTCGCCCTTTTTCAAACATACATTTGATCTGTAAATCGAGCCTATCGTTATATAGGCATCTTAGATTAGCGGTACAGCAAGGTGTAAAATCCTTGCCATAATAGAAGGTTTGATCAATAAGGTTCGAGAAAGGGGTGCAACGGCGCTCCTTTTTCTATTGCACCAAATAAACAAACAGAAATTCGACCACATCCCCATCCTTGTACACAGGTACTTTAGACAAAAGCGTAGACGTTCTGAAAGCCGCTATTTTCTCAACATCACCAAATAAATGGGAGGTAGTCAAATAATAGTGCACTTTTCCGGGTTCGAATTCAAGCCCTTCCTCTTCCGCAATCCAGTGATACTTATGTAATCGATCAATATCGCCAACACTAACCACGTCCAACCGATTTGGTCTTCCAATGTACCAATCAATATGTGCTCCGGGAAACCATCTGTTGATTACTATCGGGGTAGATGAATCGGTCAGTTTCTTTTTCATTGCTTCCTTATGCACTTCGGCAAAAAGCTCCCCCATCTGTTTCCAACAACTCATGTCCAACGTGAAGTCACTCCTGCCCAATTTTTCATCAACCACTTCTCTTGGCCCAAAATGTATATTGTTGATCACAAAGGCACCAAGTACCATTAATAAACAAACAACACCATAGGAAGCCGATGCCCAAGCAAAAACACTTCGCATCCGGGTTCGCAAATAGACGGACGCCGGAATGATCATCAAAGTGTAAGCTGGCGCACTCCAATGGGGCAACGTTTGTTTGAACAATGAAATACCCAGAAAAATCAATATGAGCGGCAAACCTGTATAGAAATATAACCCATCTATTGTGTAGTTAGAAATTTTCTTCTTTCGAAAAAGAGCAATTAATGTAATCCAGATTAAAAAGAAATTGATTGGATTATTGTAAGCAACCGAACCTAAAAGTTCTTGAAGAAAATAAGAAAATTGAATGCCTCCTCCACCTCCGGCAATTCTGTTGCCATGAAAAGTAAAACTCGCAAATTCATTCTCAACATTCCAATAAATAATGGGAATCAAAAAAAGGCAGGAAATCAACCCAGATAAATAGAGTTTCCAACGCAACAACCAATTGGGGCGATAAGCTAAAATAAACAACAAAAATCCTAACCACAAAAACCCCGCATGCAACTTTGACAACATCGACAATCCCATGAATACACCAAAGCCAACCCAATTGCGAATATTATTTCCTTCGTTTAACACCAATGCCAGAAGGCTTCTATACGCCAAAAGCAAGCATGTCAACATAGCGGTATCAGGCATGATAAATATTCCGGAAATTACAGATGCGTATATACTTCCGTTATATAACAGCAAAGCAATACCAGCACTTTTGGCGCCACCCAATTGCTTTACTATTTGCCAAATCAATATGGAGTTGACAATAGCCAAAAGAATACTACTTAATCGAATAAAAATCTCGTGATCCAGACCGATATCAAATGTGGTCAACTGGATCAACCAACCTACAAAAGGAGGATGATCAAAATGGCTCCAATCCGGGTAACGCGCGTAGGTTGTATAATAAACTTCATCGATACCTAATTCGGTAACCCCCGCGAACAACACGCGAGCGACTGTAGACAGGAGTACCACCAAAAACAGGAATACCCCTGTTCGATCTATATTTCTTAATAAACTTAACATATCTATTTCTGAATACCCAGGCCCAAACCAAAATGATAAGAAGAATAATCCCAATACGGTAACCTGTTGTTTTGATCAAATTTACTGCGCCCAAATGATGGCTGCGCAATTCTCCATTTTGAGTCCTAAAAACGGGATTCAAGTAAACGCGATGGCCTTCCTGTGTAGAATACTCCATACGCACATAAGTCACACTATCCGGAATAACATAGGACACCTCATTCAAATCGACTCCCTTATATAAAGTGTCGCTGTGATCGCCAATCAACACAACGTTGGTAACGGTGTCATTAAAATTGGCAAGATACATTGTCGAGTCTACTTCAATTTTCGTCAACGGGAATCGAGATCTCACCTTTTCCCTCCGGCTTTTGACCGCCTCATCTTCATTTGTTGCAAACTCTACGGCAAAATGGCGTCCCGTTTTCAAACAAATGTTGAGGCTTTGCTGCGTAGGATTCTTGGTCAGCACGTATGTTCCGCATCGACCAACATCATTGATATTCGAATAATTATGGCAATCATCCGAACCGAGTACAAATACCGAATGACCATTCGACAACGCGACATCCCACAGCTTCAAAGACTTCCGAAGTTTGTTGACTGCTTCAAAACAATGATATCCGCCCAGATGTGCTATGTCTTCTTCACTATAAGCTCCCCTCAGACTAGGATGAGCCAAAACGACTACCGAACCTTCATTCGCCCCACTCAAGCGATCAATCATAAACTGCTTTTGATGCTCATTCTGAAAAAATGGGAAATCCAGCCAAGTTATGCCCGTCGCGCCCAAAACCAACTGGTGTGTTTTTGAAATACCCCAACCGTGTTCATAGTACTTGTGACTCGGTCGGGTCATGCGGTGATAGTCCGATACACCAGCCACATCGTAACCTAAGCTATCGTAGCGCTGAAGTACCTCATCTGCTGAACCTTTACCATTGGTCAAACCTGACCAACATTCCGCATGGGCATGAAAATTACACATCATACCCGACCTTCCATTCCAATCCGCGTATGGATTATAAAAAACACGTCCCGCAAAAGAACTAGGTTCTTCAAAATCATACCACTCAGTTCGTACATATAAAGCAAAACCGAACGAACACACGGCCAATAAAAATAAGCCGATGCCCTTCAATAGTATGATCACGCTTTTGCTCATGGGAGAAAGTAAACAAACTAACACCATTCGCATTACCTCAGGTTAAAGCCGTGTTTATCTCGCTGTTTTGAAATTGCTAACAGAGAACATTCGCATAAACTAAATTTCGTTTTATATTAATAATGAGTGCATTTTGAATCCTTTCTTTTGCATTGCACTTTAATGATCCTCTATTGAAATTTTCAATTTCACCAAGTGTACTTCTCGAATTCAAGCACAGTGCTTGCAGAGATTCCTCCCCGCTAATTTTTCTAAACCTTCAAACTCTTAAATACCATGCGTTACAACGAAAGACGACAAGTCGAGGTTGTGGTGATTAGCGACGTACACCTCGGTACCTATGGCTGCCACGCCTCTGAATTAGTGCGATATCTTAAATCAATCGCTCCAAAAAAATTAATATTGAATGGTGATATTGTCGATATCTGGCAATTCTCCAAAAAATATTTCCCTAAAGAACACATGGCTGTTATTAAGGAAATAACCCGAATGTTATCGCATGGGGCTGAGGTAATCTACATTACCGGGAATCACGACGAAATGTTTAGAAAATTCGCTGGCCACCAAATTGGCAATTTGACTATTGACAATAAGTATTTGCTCGAATTAGATGGAAAAACAAGCTGGATTTTTCACGGAGATGTTTTCGATGTAACTATGAAATATTCCCCATGGATTGCCCATCTTGGTGGAAAAGGATACGATTTGCTCATTTTATTGAATCGTGCAGTCAACAATTATCTCGAAAAAATTGGCAAGGAGAAAATATCACTTTCCAAAAAAATCAAAGATGGCGTTAAGGCTGCTGTGAAATTTATCGACGACTTCGAGCAAACCGCTATTCGATTGGGTATCCGAAATGGCTATGACTTCGTTATCTGCGGCCATATCCACAAGGCATGCATTCGTCACTTCAAAAATGAAGAAGGCGAAATTACTTACCTCAACTCAGGAGATTGGATTGAAAATCTAACCGCCCTCGAATACAATGAAGGACAATGGAGTCTTTTTGAATATGACAAAGCAGTGCTTCCAGAACTTGACGGAGCCGACGAAAAAGACAAATTAATGTCGCTGAATAGCAAGGAACTGTTCCAACTTCTTTCATTTGAAATAACTGCTGTAAGAGCATGAAAATATTGTATGCCATTCAAGGAACTGGCAACGGGCATATATGCCGTGCCAAAGAACTCCTTCCCGAGTTTGAAAAATACGGCGACGTTGATATTCTTGTCAGTGGTGATCAATTTCATATTGAGCTTGACCGAGAAATAAAATATGAATTCAAAGGCCTTACTCTTATTCTCGGTAATCACGGCGGGATAGACTATTACAGAACATTTGCTAAAAACAAACTGCGCCGTTTCATCAAAGAAATTCAACAATTGCCAATTCGAAAATATGATTTGGTCATTTCAGATTTCGAACCCATCAGTGCGTGGGCTTGCTATCTGAATAATGTCGAATGTTATGGAATTAGCAATCAATTTGCGCTCCAATCGCCGGGTGTGCCAATGCCGGATAAAAAAGACCTTATTGGCCGCTTTATCTTGAATAGCTATGCTCCTGTAACGTTTACCTATGGATTGCATTTCAAAAAATACAATCGAAAATTGTACACACCAATCATTCGACGTCAAATTCGTGATATACAAGTATCGGATGATGGGCATTACACCGTCTATTTGACCAATTACGACGAACATTCCGTGGCATTGATGCTTTCCGCGTTTCCGAATACGAAATGGCATGTGTTTTCCAAATCGAGATCCGTTATTTTAGAACAAGACAACATCACTTTTTTTCCGATAGACGAAGAACTGTATTTAAAGAGCTTTGCATCGTGCACTGGGCTCATTACTGCAGCAGGTTTCGGATCGTGTTCAGAGGCCCTATTCTTGGGTAAAAAATTGTGTGTGGTACCGATTAAGAAACAATTGGAACAAAAATGCAATGCAACGGCTTTGGCGGAGATGGGCGTAACCGTATTAGAAAACTTCAGACTCAGTCAATACACCGCCATTCGCCATTGGATACATGCCTCAAAACCCGCCCCGATCAATTATCCGGATAATGCAGCGGCTATCGCGTTTGAAATTATTGAAAAGAAATTGGAGACTATTCCATTCGAAATGGAATTTTCATACTAGTGATTCTTTCTGGCATAACGTCTTGATTGACGTGCATTGCATTTGACGTTGGTCATATCGTATTTCGCTGCTTTCATGCGGCGTTTCGACCAACGAGAAGCCTTCCGATTGGTGCGCTGTCGTTCCTTTGAGGTCATCTGTCCCTTGCGGGTTTGCGCCTGTGTTTCCGGAGCAAAGCTCAACAAAAACACCCCTAGAAAAACAAGAAGAATTGTGCGTTTCATCGTTGTCAGGTTTCTTGCACAACTTCTTAATCGGTATTTTATTGCCTCATCCCCCGAAAACCACCCATAGCTTGCGCAGCAAGCGCCCCGTAGAAAGGCCGAAGGCCGCGCGTCCCGCAGCGAGCGCAGCAAGCGTCCTGTAGCGAGCAAAGCGAGCGTCCTGTAGTAAGCCCGAAGGGCGCACGTCCCGTAGCGAGCGAAGCGAGCGTCCCGTGCAGTATATTTGCCGCAAATTTTCTAGGTTATGTCAGACAAAAGAGTTCGCGTTCGTTTCGCACCGAGTCCCACCGGACCACTCCACATGGGAGGCGTGCGCACCGCATTGTACAATTATCTCTTTGCAAAAAAACACGGTGGAGATTTCCTCCTCCGAATTGAGGATACTGACCAAGGACGCTTTGTGCCCGGCGCTGAAGAATATATCATTGAAGCCCTCAAATGGTGCGGTATTGAACCCAATGAAGGAGTTGGCTATGACGGACCGCATGCGCCATATCGCCAAAGCGAACGCAAACCTATGTACCGCGCTTATGCCGAAGAACTCGTGAACAGCGGTTGGGCTTACTATGCGTTTGATACTCCCGAAGAACTCGATCATATCCGCAAACAAGCTGAGTTGGCCAAAATGCCCAACTGGCAATACAATAGCATTTCACGCAATACGATGAAAAACTCCATCACCCTTCCGGAGGATGAAGTGCAACAACGTATTGCCAATGGCGACGCCTATGTGATTCGATTCAAAATGCCTCGCAACGAAGAAGTCCGTTTTCACGACATCATTCGCGGTTGGGTGGTATTCAATACCAACGAACTCGACGACAAAGTGCTTT
>JBMOFW010000138.1:0-7764 GCA_049318685.1 Flavobacteriales bacterium | reverse complement strand
ACGGTTTAATACGGTGTGCAATTTTACCCATGGTGGCAAAATCTCCACTAGCGGCGGTGAACTTGATCTCTTCCACCGCAGTTGGAGTTTGATCCACAAAAATTCCTAGCACTTTTTTCATAAAGCCATTATCACCGCGCGAGATGCTTTCCAATTTTGAAAGATCATAGATGGGATAAATCAATTCCTTTTCAATCTCCTCCCGCTTAGTTTCCACGGCTTGTAAAAGCGATTTTGATTTCAACCATTTGGACAGTATTTTGAGCAATGTTGTTTCATCAAACGGTTTAGAAACAAAATCATTCATTCCGGCACTAAGACATTTCTCCGCCTCACCTTTCAACGCATTTGCGGTTAAGGCAATTATGGGGACATCCAATTTTAGTTCTTGTCGAACCATTCTTGCCGCTTCATAGCCGTCCATAATGGGCATCTGCACGTCCATTAACACGATGTCAAATTGCTTTTGACTCAATACTTCAATGGCCTGCTTACCATTCGAGGCGACATCGACTTCTAAGCCAAAGTGTTTCAAGGTCATGCCCGCCACCTGCTGATTCAATTCATTGTCTTCTACTAGTAAAACACGATTGCCTTCAACCGAAGTCCCTGCAACAGATTGTGCATCGGCTACTTCCGGAAGGTCTGTTTCTTTACCCATTCGGAATGGCAGGAAAATCGTCATTTCTGTTCCTTTTCCTTTCTCACTTTGCACAGAAATATTTCCCCCCATCAAATCGATAAGTTCTTTCGTAATGCTCAATCCCAAACCTGTTCCACCAAATTTCCGCACAATCGAACTGTCTTCTTGCATGAACTTCGTAAATAAATTCTCCATGAATTTCGGGTCCATGCCTATCCCGGTATCCCGTATCCTTAGGCGCACCCATTTCTGATCCGCGCCAAAATGCTCAACGGTCATTCTCAATGAGATGTAGCCTACCTCCGTAAACTTGATGGAGTTTCCTAGAATATTGATTAAAATCTGTTTGATGCGATGTGGATCTCCAAGCAAAATTTCTTCTGCTTCGGGACAAAGTTCTTGATGCAATGCAATACCCTTTTCCTCAGCCTTAGGTTTGATGACCTCGAGCGCTCTCGCTATGGTTTCATTGAAGCGGAAACCAATTTTTTCTATGGTCAATTTACCAGCATCAATTTTTGATAAATCAAGAATATCATTCAGAATATTTAGCAGATGCTCAGCTGCATGGAAGACAGAATCTAAACGACGTAAATCTTCTTCATTCTTTTGATTGCGCATCATTTCGCGCACCATACCCATGATCCCATTCAAAGGAGTGCGCAATTCGTGGCTCATGTTGGCCAAGAAAGTTTCTTTTGCCTCAGCCGAATACAACGCTTCTTTCCGCGCTTTTTCCAAACTTATTTCAAGTTCCTTTTGCGGTGTGATATCAAGGTGAATACCAATACTGCCGATGAGTGTTCCAATATCATTGTACAAAGGCGCTCCACTCACGAGCCACCATCGCGCTTCTCCGCGTTTATTGCGCACTACAACTTCATACGCATCTGAAGCGCCTTGTCTTCGCAACTCGTTTTTTTGCTTCAATACCTCTGCGTTGCTGCCCATTACAAACAAATCCGTTGGACTTTTGTAAAGCAATTCATTGAGCGAAAATCCGCTCATTTCGCAGAAACTATTGTTGGCAAAAAGTATTTTTTCTGAGAGATCTACCTCGATCATACCGAGGTTCATGTTTGCGATAATGCTTCGGTACTTTTCCTCTCTAAAAATCAGGGCTTGTTCTGTGCGTTTTCGCTCAGTAACATCTGTAAAGTGCCAAAGATGACCGCTGTATTTACCATCCAAGAAGAGCGGAACATAATCGCGCTCCATAATGCGTCCATCCACCATTTCGATCAAATCGCCGGCAACCATCTTCTGACGGGTAAGCAGTTCCGCGTTTCGTGCCAAGTATATCTCCGGATCTTTGAAAAGAAACTTCAAACTTTCGGACGCCAAGCTGCCGTCCAAACCAATCATGTTATCGGGTAAATCGGGTACACCGAACATGGAACAGAATAACTGATTGACAAGAACAATTTTTCGTTCTTCGTTTTCCACCAAAATACCTGATTGCAAATTCGCTATCAAACGACTCAACAACTGTGCTGTTCGTGCTAGACTTTCTTCACTTCGTTTTCGATCTGTTATATCACTTAGCGTACCAATTATCTTCTTAGTCTGTCCATCTTCTGTCGATTCGATTAAACCACCTCTGTCCAAAATCCAGTGCAACTTCCCTTCTTTGTCATGAAGTCGATATTCAATGGTATGGTGATCGATTTGACGTCGTTTGTATTTCCGTAAAATGTCCTCGATAAGGCCGCGATCTTCTTCATGCACATTGTTCCAACCCACTTTTGAGCCGTCTGACATCTCTTCAAAACTATATCCCAGAAAGGAATTTGAACTTTTAAGGAATGTAAGTTTATCTTTTATAAAATCAATTTCCCAAACGTTGTCTCCAATTTTCTCCAAGGCCATCCGCATCAGACTTTCGGATTCTTTCACGACACGCTCTGCTTCTTTTCTCTTGGAAATTTGTGCAGTTAGAAAAATAGAAACGCTCTTCAAATCTTCTTCAGCGCCGGTAAATTGTCCATCTTCGTCAATACTCTTGATGGCATCAATCAATTTAGATGCTGCCAACTTTTTTTCTCCAACCTCCGCTCGCAATTTTTCATTGAGTTCGATGTATTCCTTTTCAGAAATACGAAACGCATGGTCAGACAAGCTTTTGTCCCGTTCATACGCCAAATAAGAATCATTCACCGCTTCGAGAAATTTAAACATCTCTTCCTTCGTCAACATATCGTCAGTCATATACTTTTTAATCTGACGGTTCAGGAGTTTGTGAAATGACTCTGTGCTCATAATCAATCTTCAGCGAGGGTGGTGATGGTCATGGTTTGATTGTGCAATTCAGCTGGTGAGTTCGAGGTCAGTGGACAAATTTCTCCGTATGAGTAAAATCCGGTGATAATAGCGTTTTTCCCCAAGACATCTGAAACCGCCTCTACTTCTTCTTCCACACGTTTACTCATCACCAATTTGCGACCAACACAACTTACCAAAATGGCCAATTGATGTTTATCCGAACCAAGACTACCGGTGCATTGCTCTGCGGCTTTTGTTGCGGCATCAACGAGATTATCTAAATTGGATTTCATAAAGCGAACCAAAGAACCCTCCGGAATATCCCCAGCGAATATCATACTTGATTTTTCTTGATTGATGGATAGAATTGTCCTAACCAAAGTGGTGTCCTTTCCTGGCAATTTCACCGAAAGTGGAAAGAGCAATGCTGAACCCGGCAATTCCTTGGCATAGTCGCCAAGATATGATTTGTATAATTCCAATGCGCTTCTTCCTTCAATTTCAAAGAGCTCATTGCTATTTGATTTGGTCACCATCATTTCCGGACCAAAGGTTTCCCAACCGCCTACGGAGCCATGACCAACCTTTAAATCTTTTCCATAAAATCCTATAGCAGCGATAATACCCGATTCCGGTTCTGCATTCAACCCGACAATTGTCGCTTCAAATTTATTGCCGTCGCCCGCGAGTCCTCCTGTCACTGGAACTCGGAATTGAATCGCTTCATTTATTCCGCGAACAAGTTCGCTTCCATTCACCAGCCCACCATCACTAAGCACCATCACATAAGCCAAATCTGGAGCATCCAAATAGCGCATGAGATACTCACCCGCTTCGAAACTATTATTAAAATCGTTGATGTTCACGCTTTTTGACTTCACATTGGTCTTGTTGAGACTCAGCACTGTGGTTGTCTGATCGCCTTCAGACATATTTCGATCATTGATTTCACCCGCCGTTGAACCAATCAAAATATGTGCATTTGGAAATTGTGAGCGCAGATTTTTAAAAATCTGATTCTCTTTAATTTTCACTTTGTCGGCAAAACTCAAGACCACTTGAATTTGGTTTGAATCGATTCCTGAGGTGTCAAAAGACCCATTTTGAAAAGGGAGAAAGGAAGCTTTCATAGGGAAGATGGATATTGGAGTGATTAAATAGTTATTTCTTTTTTCTGTATCATTTTATAAATGGTTGATTTGCCAATGTCCAATTTCTTAGCAACAAGCAACACATCGTTGTCATATTTTTTTAAAAAATAAGTAATGATATCGCATTCGTATTCGCGCAAAGATTTCTCCGTGTGCGCAAATGATCCTTCGCTGCGGGCGGAAGTGAAAGTCAAATCCTCTGGTTTTATTTCGCCATCCGATGACATCACAACGGCGAGATCTATTACGGCTTTTAGCTCGCGGATGTTTCCTGGAAAATGATAACTGAGTAGTTTATCTTTTGCCCCGGATGAGATTCCTACGGTGCCCAATTTGTTGATCTTACATGCTTCTTCTGCAAAATATTTAGCGAGAATAAGAATATCCTGACCGCGATCTCGTAAAGGCGGAAGTTCAATCGGCAAACCGAGCACGCGATAATACAAGTCTTCTCTGAACCGGCCTTCTTGAACTTCTTTGGCGAGGTCTCGATGTGTGGCGGCAATAATGCGCACATCCAATTTGACAATCTCATTCCCCCCAACCCGCACCAACTCGCGTTCCTGAAGTACGCGGAGCAATTTTGTTTGGGTATTCAAATCCATCTCTGCGATTTCATCTAAAAAGATGGTTCCACCGTGGGCTTCTTCGAACTTACCAATCTTCCGCGTTAGTGCGCCAGTGAATGATCCTTTCTCGTGACCAAACAATTCACTCTCGACGAGCTCTTTGGGAATGGCCGCCATGTTTACGGCAACAAATGGCTTCTTGCGCCGATCTCCATTGAAATGAATGGCCTTTGCGACCAATTCCTTACCTGTTCCGGTTTCACCGCTGATGGATACGTTGATAACCGTTTTTGCCGCCTTTTCCATTAAAGCGAAAACCCGGCGTAGCGCCGGACTTTGACCCTTGATCACGGACTCAAACTCGTACTTCCGACCGAGTTCCTCTCGGAGCACTTCTACTTCCTTACGTAGCTTCGCAGTTTCACGAGATTGAATGATCGTATTCCAAAGCAAATCTTTGGTATTGTCATCTTTTAATAAATAATCATATACCCCTTTTTTCAAGAGATTGACGGCCACAGAAATATCTTCTTGACCACTAATCACCACCACCGGAATATTCGAGTGTGAGGCTTTAATCTGATCAAAAAGTTTATCCCCATTCATATCAGGAAGGGAATAATCTACCGTAATAAAATCTGGATTGAGATAGAGTTTGTCCAGACAGCTTTTTCCGTCCAGAAAACGTGCGATTTCGTAATCCGGATTCAACGAGAGATGGTATTCCAAAATCTCGCCGTACCAAGGATCATCATCTACGATAAAGATCTTGTAGTCAGACATATATCTAGTTAAGTGTCTTCAATGTATGTCAAATTTTCTTTTCTAAAATCAACAATCTTCCAAAATTCGGATTTTTTCCTCCCAAGAGAGCATGTCTGAATTCAATAAAAGCAGCTTAGAGAAGATCACAAACAGGAAGGCTTGTGCCGTCCATGTCACAAAAATTCCAATATACGGAAGTAATATGAAACCTATACCCAAAATCGCCAAAAACATGATGGTAATCAGAAGGAGCACTATTCTTTGATTCCTGCCGAGTAAAAGACAAAGATGATGTAGGTGTGTTTTATCCGCCTTGAAAGGAGACATTCCTTTTTTCATTCTACCACGAAACACACGCAAAGAATCCAACACCGGAATCATGAACAACGTCACCACTACCATCAAGGATTTAGTAGCAAAAGTGGGATCATTATGCAAGGTGTACTGAAGCAAATAGACACCACTGCTGGATGCCAAAAACCCGATCATCAGCGAGCCCGCGTCGCCCATAAAGAGTCGCGCCGGATTCATATTGTACCTTAAAAATGCAACCGTAGCGCCTATGAGTGCAATAAATCACCGGCCAAACCAATCACTTCAAGAAGGGTATATTCTTCTTTATCCATCTTGAATGTGCCGGGATGTTTTAATTCGCCCACGGCGGTGATTTCTTTGTTGAGTACTTTCACTTCGACGATCGGATTTGGAATCCAGAATTCAAGCTCTTTCTTCAATGAATCTTCTGCTTGTTTGACTGTCATGCCTTTGATATAAAACTCACCGGTTTTCGGCAGAGTCACATATCCGTAAGCATCAACCAAAAGCCAACGGCCATACACTTCATTGGCGTTGTAAATTCCATAAACAGAACCAACACTAAGTTCATCGTGATCCCACACGCTGATGCTCACTTTGTCATCTTTGCGAATCTTGTATGCGTAATTGCTTTCATAGGCAAATACACTGTCGATTTGCTGATTGTTGTTGGCCGAGCTCTGCAACAAGTTTTGAGAACGGCACGACGACAAAGCGAAGATAGCGAGCACAAGAATATACCAGTAGTGTTTCATGTCGGGCGAACTTTGAATTTTTACATCAAGCTTAAAATGCGCGAAAGAAGCCACCGGAGCGGTTTTGCAAAAGGCTTTGAATGTCAGCGATACGCTTTAATACGTCAGCGATCTTTTGCAAGTCGCCATCGCCTTTGATGATGTAATCAAATGCACCCAATTTCAATGCATTCACGGCTACTTGAATATCTTCCTGGCCGGAGATAAATACCACGTAAATGTTTGGATTGAAACGTTTGATTTTTCTCAACACATCCAAGCCCGACAAATTATCCATACGATGATCGAGGAAAATAATGTGCGGCTCCTGTGTCAAATTGTTGAGACAAGCGAGCGAGTTGTCGAAACTGGTTACATCATAGTTGCCCTGATTGGCGATGTATTGTGCGTACCAGCTGAGGGTGAATTGGTCGTCATCGACCACAAAAACTTTGAAATGATTTTGTTCCATTGTGTGAGTGATTTGCACACGGCTTGTCCATCAGTGTGCCAACCACTACAAAATCACCTATGTTGTTGATAATCAGCATGAACTGACATGCCAAAAACCACTGATATTCCAAAAAATAGAGTAAAATTCTCATTTTTGGAAAAAATCCACACTTTGAATTTCAATGAATTCAACGTTTTTGAGTATCTATTTGGACCCAGTTAAATCACTCAAAATCGCTTTGAGTGGTCTTATTTTTTGGATGAATTCTATCGCTGGTCCGGCACACCATACTGTTTTATAAGTGGCCTTTTTGGCTGCGTTTTCCACTTGCTTCATTCCTCTAACAAAAATGAACATCTTGATGTATTTCTTCAAACGCTTGTTGCGCATCAACTTTTCTAACCAAGTCGCTTTGGTTCCGATCGATTGCACGTAAGGCGTATTGATCACCGTCAATGGCGAACCTGAAAGTTTGTGTGTAAGTACAATGTCTTTGGCTCCGTAGTCTATTAATGCTTGTTTGTATTCGGGAGAAATCCGAGCTTCTTCGCAGGCCAAGAAAATTGTTCCCACACTCACTCCGGCAGCCCCCCTAGCCAATGCCTCATCGATTTGTGCTTTGGTGGCGATTCCGCCTGCATGAATCACGGGAATATCCAGGGTCTTCACCAATTCGGGGATCAAGGCCGAACCCGGTTGCGGACCACAATGCCCGCCCGCCTCACTGGTCACAGCGATCACCGCATCAGCACCCAAGGATTGAACTTTTAATGCATATTCCAAATTCACCACATCACAAAAAACTTTGATGCCGAGTGGTTTGCAACGGGCGATCACTTGCTCCGGTGACCCTAACGATGTAATGACAAAG
>JBMOFW010000137.1:0-7802 GCA_049318685.1 Flavobacteriales bacterium | reverse complement strand
CTCGCATTTCAACTTCTTCTCAGTCTCTCTCTGCTGATTATTCTGCACGAAGCGGGTCACTTTATTCCTGCTAAGCTTTTCAAAACACGTGTAGAAAAATTTTACTTGTTTTTTGATCCTTGGTTTTCCTTGATTAAAAAGAAAGTTGGAGATACAGAATACGGAATCGGCTGGCTGCCGCTCGGTGGCTATGTAAAAATTTCCGGCATGGTCGATGAGAGCATGGATAAAGAACAAATGGCCATGCCTCCGCAACCTTGGGAGTTTCGCAGCAAACCGGCGTGGCAACGCCTCATCATTATGATTGGCGGTGTTACGGTGAATGTAATCTTAGGAATTGTAATCTATTCCATGATTCTTAGTGTGTGGGGTCGTCAAGTGCTTCCTTCTGAAAACCTCACTTGGGGGGTGCATTGCGATAGTCTCATGTACAATTTTGGATTCCGTGATGGTGATAAAATTCTTCTGTTGAACGGAGCAAAACCCGAAAGCTTCAACGACATCAACAAAGACCTACTTTTAGAAGACATTCATACCGTAACCATCGAACGATATGGCCATCCTCTTGATTTGTACTTGCCCAAAGATTTTGGTCAAATGCTCGTGGATAGTGGCGTGCGTGCAGCTTTCTCTGAGCGAATTCCTTTCGTTGCTGATAGCCTTATCCCAAATAGTAATGCCTTGGCTGCCGGTTTGTTGGTGAACGATTCTATTGTGGGTGTGGGACGCTATTTCTCGCCATTTTTCCAAGACATCCAACGTCAAATCGCAAATAACAAAGGAAAAACCGTGGCATTGCACGTAGTGCGCGATGGACAAAATGTGGAAATCCCCGTTGCTGTCAATGCGAAAGGAACCATTGGTGTATATCCAAAAAGTGTATCTACGTATCTCGATGTAGACACTTTGCATTTTACCGTTGGCCAAGCCATTCCTGGCGGATTCAAACAAGCGTGGGGTACCATTACCGACTACGGAAGTCAGTTGAAATTCATTTTCTCCAAATCAGGTGCGACACAAATCGGTGGATTCGCTACATTCGCGAAGCTCTTCCCTGAAAAGTGGGATTGGTGGGCATTTTGGTCGCGCACAGCGTTGATCTCGCTCATCTTGGCATTCATGAATATCTTGCCAATTCCAGCGTTGGATGGGGGACACGTGATGTTCCTCCTCTGGGAAATGGCGACCGGTAAAGCTCCCAATCAAAAGGTAATGGAATACTCTCAAATGGCGGGTATGATCCTATTGTTGGGTCTCATGTTGTATGGCAATGGTATGGATATTTTCCGCGCCTTTATGGGGCAATAATCCCTAACTTCACGTGCTGTGAAGATTTTGATCGCAACGCTATTCGCTTGTATCTTGAACCTGTCTATTCTGGCTCAAGACACGCTTTTGCTTTCTCCCTCGTATTCATTCGCACGCACAAGTATTTCAAATACTACCGTTGCGCGAAGCGCAGATCGCGGTTTTTACGTGATTCAAGAAACAGCCGAAAAAAACAGTAGACTCATCATCACGGCCTTCGATCGTTTGGCGCAGCAGCAAAACGAACGCGAAATCATCATCCCCAAAATCGACGATCAAGACATTGACATCACCACCTTCATCGAGCGCCGCGATAGTCTCGTGGTGATTGGTTCTTATCCCGATAAAGAAGTAGATATGAAACGGGCTGTGGCGTTCACCATTGCGCCCAATGCCACCGAAAGTTCTACGCCCTATTTACTCAATAGTATTTCACGCCACATCAGCACTATTCATGGATTGACAATGTCGCCGGATAGTTCGAAATACCTCAGTTATTTCGATCTCACATCGCCGCGAAAAGACGACCACGAATTAACATTACGTTGCTTTGATCCCGCATTCAATTTGATTTGGGAGAAAAGATTGGAAATGCCTTACACGGGCGACTTGATGCAAGTGCACGAATTTTTTGTCGACAATGAAGGTCATGCTTTCTTGCTTGGTGGAAAGAATCCTGAGAAGAAACCAACACAACAGATATACACCCAAGGTGGACGTTACAACGTGTTTTATTTTGACGCGCTACAGAATCGCTTGAAAGAATATGAAATCAGTTTGAAAGACAAGCAAGTGGTATCTGCAAAAGCGTTGATCAATGCACAAGGAGAAATGATTGTGGCCGGCTACTATTCCGAAGATTACAGTCAAAGCGCATCGGGCACGTTTTTCTTCGCCATTCAAGCCAATGGCGGGTCGATCAAAACGGCCACTTACATGACTTTTTCGAAAGATTTTTTACAAACCGTACTTTCTGAAAGACAACTTGACAAAGGGGCGGAAATCGCTGACATTTATCTCGATCATCTAGTAGCTATTCAAGAAAACTACTATTTAATCGGTGAACAATTTTACATCAGTGAGCGCGTGAATACAGATCTCACCACCGGGCGTACGATTATTGAAAAAGTGTATCAGAGCGATGATATTTTTGTAACCTGTGTTTCAGACGTTGGGAAAATTCAATGGTCGCGCCGAATCCGAAAAGAACAATATACGCTAAACGAATATGACCAATGCGGTTACAATGCCTTTGCCTCTTCCAAAGGGATCCGTTTCATTTTCAATGATCACTCTGAAAATACTCAACTCCTCACTCGTGATCCAAAAGGGAATATAGAATCGTGGAATGGCGGTCGAGATGCTACAATCATCTTGGTGACCTGCGATTTATCAGGACAAATTACACGGCAACACATCGGCGACAGTCATTTAATTGGTGGAGTCATGACACGTACGTTGGGTCAAATGGACGTCCGGAGCGCAGCAATATTAGGCTTTACACGCAATAGAAACTATCGATTAGGTGTTGTCCAATAGACTTTTTTTGCGGAAATAAAAATCTGTAGTATATTCGCAGCCCGTTTGAAAAAACGACCATGCCTTGGTGGCGGAATTGGTAGACGCGCACGACTCAAAATCGTGTGTCCTAGTGGCATGTGGGTTCGATTCCCACCCGAGGTACAAAAGCCCTGCATCGAAGATGCGGGGCTTTTTCATTCCACTCAAACCGCTTTCGTAAAGCACAGTCCAATAGTCTGCGTTTTTTGGCTGTGATACATACGCAGCCCTACCATCCATTCTTCGCTGAATCCATAATTCGCAGCACCGAAAAAATAACCGGGATCACGCAGTTCTTTATAACTCACCGGCACAAAAGAACATTCTGTCATTAAGCGTCCATAACGCACCTTGGCATTGACTCCTAAGCCCCAAACTACATATTCTGTGCACAAATCCAGATATGACGGGATGACGGAAACAGATAGATCTAAGTCAGGTGAAATACTGTACATAAATAAAAATCCCAGCTCTTCATAAACACGGAAGTAAATATCGGTATCTAATGTTCCTTTCGTATAGCCTCCTCCAATGCCATGGTGTCCAAAACCGGCAACAGCAAAACGCTCTCCTTCTCCAAATCCTTCTCCCCATTGGATTTCAAATAAACCGTGATATCCACTGCTCTCTCCTGTGCGATGGGTATTCGCTGAGAATTTCATGGCCGAACCCGAATAGTTGTAGTAAGCGTGCTTCCCAAACTGAGCGTGTGCGTAGAAAACGCTCATCATCAAGGCCAACAAAACAATTCCATTTTTCATAGTTCTCTTTTCGCCAAACCTAGATGCTCTTTGACGTCAAGGAAATACTACTTTAGGGGGAGGAAAAAACGCATCTTCGCATCATGACTCGTCTCGACCGCATATCGACTATACTGATTTTACTACAAACCAAAAAAGTGGTTCGCGGTCAAGACATCGCTGAGCGATTCAACATCAGCTTGCGGACCGCCTACCGCGACCTTCGGTCGCTGGAAGAGGCCGGCGTTCCCCTCTACAGCGAAGCCGGACTGGGCTATTCGCTCATGGAAGGATATCGTCTGCCTCCGGTGATGTTTACCCAAGAGGAAGCCATGTCGTTTGTCACGGCACACAAACTCTTGAAAAATCTCACCGATGCACAAACATTCAGACACCATCAGTCTGCCCTCGAAAAAGTAAAGGCCGTCCTTCGATCCGATCAAAAAGAATTGATTGCGGATGTGGAAGACCACATGGAAGTATTGGAAAGTCCATTCAGTCAAGCCAAAGCGCCAATTCCTGAAGACATTTTTATGCAATCCATCTTGCGCGCCGTGTCTGAGAAAAAAGTAATTATCATCGATTATTTCGCTGCCCATTCACAAGCCTATACCACACGCTCTGTAGAGCCCGTGGGTATATTCTTCATGTCTAATCATTGGCATTTAATCGCCTATTGTTGGCTGCGCAAAGACTACCGACAGTTTCGGCTCGATCGAATTTCTCAGATCAATACCACTGAAATCAATTTTACTAAAAACCACCCCGCGCTCAAGGTGTATTTGAAAACCCTTCAAAAAGAAACCAAAGACTTGACCAAGGTGGTTATCCAAATTCAAAACGATATATACCGCTTTCTTGAAGATCAAAAATACTATCACGGCTTCGTATCTGAAAAAAGGTATCCGATCTACACTGAAATGACTTTCCTGACCTCTTCTGTTGAGGGCTTTGCAAGATGGTACATCATGTTTGGCGACAAAGCCAATATCATCTCCGGACCCGTCAGAAAAACTGTAATCAAACAGGCAAAAACAATCTTGGCCAAGCTGACCGAGAAGATTTATTGAAGCAATTACTTCATACTTAAAAATTCAGCCTTCAAAACACTGCTGACATACTGTTGTCATTTGGAGGGTTGAAATTTGCCAAACATTAATCCTCATCACTATGAAAACGTATATGGAATCGCTCCTTCAGGAGCTCGAACAAGAAGCCATTGGCACCCGTAAAATGCTCGCCATTGTGCCTAAAGACAAAAGCGATTGGAAACCTCACACCAAAAGCATGAGTTTGAAAGACCTCTCGGTACACTTGGCTGATATCCCTGGATGGCTCAGTGACATCATCCAAAGCGATGTACTCGATATGGCGGTCACCCCATACAATCCATCAAATTGCAATGGTGGCGATGAATTGGTAGCCCACTTTGATGGATTGGTGAATCAAGCCAAAAAAGACCTCGCCAATAATCAAGATGCACTTTTGGAAAGAACGTGGACGATGCGCAACGGAGAAAACAAAATTATGCAAATGCCGACATACGATGCCATCCGCCACAGCTTCGGACAAATGATCCATCACCGTGCACAACTCGGCGTTTACCTCCGTTTGCTGGACATCCCCATCCCCGGCGTGTATGGCCCAAGTGCAGATGATATGCAACCCTAATCCTCTAGCATTCGAGCACACTAGCATTCTAGCACACTAGCATTCTAGCATACTGATCTGTGTCATTTGCGGCAACGAGGTTACGCGTATCTTCGTTGCCGCATTTTCTATTTCTATGAAAACAATGACCCGTGTGCTCATTGCACTGTTGGTGCTGTGTTTCACCAATACCCTTTCAGCGCAATCGCCTTTTCAAATTCATTTGAATCAACGCAGTATTCCCAATTTGCCGGGTATTCATTCCTATGCTTTTGCTCGTTATAAAAACCTTATTGTGTTCATCGGCGGCCGTACCGACGGGCTGCACCTCAAACAGCCTTGGCGGAGCTTTCATCCCGATTTCAATAACCGCCATATCTACGTGGTCAATCCTATCACCAATGAAATATGGAGCGACTCTATTGGTTCGTTGTCCATCGAATTGCAAGAACAAATTTCATCCGCCAATATGCAGTTTGTGCAAAAAGGAAACGAACTTTATTTCATTGGCGGCTATGGCAACCAAGCCAAAATCGACGACAAAGTCAGCTTTCCATCAATGGTCGTCATTCAAATTCCTACGTTGATCAAAGCCATTCAAAAAAAGAAACCCATTGCACCAGCTTTCTCCATAATTCACGACGAACGCATGGCCGTATGTGGCGGACAAGTGGAAGTAATCGGTAATGATTTTTACCTCATTGGTGGTCACCGATTCGACGGCAGCTACAACCCCAAAGGCAATCCAACCTATGTGCAGACCTATACTTCCGCCATTCGTAAATTCAACGTAGTTAAAAACGAAAATGGTTATGCGATTGCCAACTTCAGTGAAGTCCGCGACACAATGATACTTCATCGTCGCGATTACAATTTATGCCCCGTTGTACTGCCCGATCAATCATTCGGTTTTACCATCATGTCAGGCGTATTTCAACCCGAAATCGACATGCCCTACCGCACTAGCGTAGATGTGAATACCTCATGTGAATACTCTATTAAAAGGGGTTTTATGCAGTATTACGTAAACTATCACACCGCCAGCATGGGTGTGTTTGATAATCAATCCGGCGAAATGCACCACATCTATTTCGGCGGAATCGGAGAATATTTTTTGGATGAAAATGGCCAGCTGACGCAAGATTCAAACGTGCCCTTCAATAAAATGGTATCTCGAGTGCACCGTGACGCACAGGGAAGGCTCACCGAATACGCCTTGCCTATTCAAATGGAAGGATACTTGGGAAGTGCTTGCTCTTTTATTCCTGCGGCGAAAGTTCCTTACTTTGAAAATGATGTTTTGAACTTCCGCAAACTCAAAGAAGACAGCACTTTGGTGGGCTATATTTTCGGCGGCATCACGGCCGTTGGTCCAAATGTATTTTGGACCAATGAAGGGGATGAAAGTAGTGCTTCCACCAAACTCATTGAGGTATGGGTAATCAATACACCTGAAACCAAAGAAAAAATCAATCCATTTTCTATCGATCCGCTCGCATTGGAAGTGTATACCAACGCCGATATGAACGAACTCAACATGGAATTTCACTTGGACAAAGTCTCCGATGTCACCATCGAATTCACCACGATCGAACAACCCGGTCAAACCGAACAAGTGCTTGGTTGGGATGACATTAAAGGATTGGAAGTAGGCGACCACATGCTTGCCTTTACCTTTGAAGAACAGATTCCAGCTGGCACCTATATGTTCACCATCACAGTAGATGGTGAAGCTAAGATTCTTAAGATTATTGTAGGCTAAGGTTATCGATCAAACGAATATCACCGATGTAAACGGCCACCAGCGCGATGGGATTGAATAATTCATCCCAGTCAGGTACTGGAGCAAAAGTACTCGCGTCCACAATTTCCAAATATTCGAGACGAAGGCCCGGGATTATTTCCAATTGAGTGCGGCCATAGTCTTCCAATTCCGCTGGACTCAAATCGGCTTTCTTGTCTTTCATTTCAAAGAGGACCCGCGAAATATGGAGCGCCGTTTCTCGCTCCTTCGATGTGAGGCGCATATTGCGTGAGCTCATCGCCAATCCGTCTTCCTCTCGGGTAGTCGGGCAACCTACAATAGCAATCTGCGGCATTTCTTCGCGCGCCATGCGGCGGATATGGGCCAATTGCTGAAAGTCTTTTTCGCCGAAATAAGCTTTGGTGGGCTCCACGATTTCAAAAAACCGTTTCACAATGGTGAGTACCCCATCAAAATGCCCCGGGCGAAAATGACCTTCGAGGCTGGAGGAAAGAATTCCGTAATCCCAATGTCCTTTGTAAGGTGTGGGATACATTTCTTCTACTGAGGGAATGAATACAACGTCGCAGCCCTGATTTCCGAGCAGTTCGAGGTCGCGCTCCACGGTGCGGGGGTATTTATTAAGGTCGTCCGAATTGTTAAATTGAGTCGGATTCACAAAAATCGACGCCACAACAATGTCGCATTCCGACCCCGCTTTCGCAATAAGAGAAAGATGACCTTGATGCAAACACCCATCGTAGGCACGAAACCGATCGACTGTTCATTTTCCTTAAATA
>JBMOFW010000136.1:0-7828 GCA_049318685.1 Flavobacteriales bacterium | reverse complement strand
CAGAGCATCTGCCTTACAAGCAGAGGGTCACTGGTTCGAACCCAGTAGCTCCCACAAATAGAGTCCCGCGCCAAACGCGGGATTTTTTTTTACATTCAGATTATGAAAGTAGAATTAGAAAAAGTATTGTCGGTTTCGGGTAAACCCGGAATCTATGTTTTGGTAGCAGGTGCTAAAAATGTCATCATCGCTGAATCACTCGTCGATGGCAAGCGTGGTCCTATCCTGCCAAGTCAGCGCGTCAGCTCACTTTCAGACATCAGCATCTTCACGATGGAAGAAGATGTGCCTTTGCGCGACGTTTTCAATAAAATGAAAGCCCATTTTAACGGTGGTCCTGCGCTCGATCATAAAAGCGAACCACGAACGCTGCGTGCAGAAATGGAAAAATTCTTACCTACATACGACGCAGAACGTGTGTATGACAGTGACATCAAAAAACTATTTCAGTGGTACAACATTCTTCAAGCAAAAGACATGCTTGATTTTGCAGAAGAAAGCACTGAGGAAACTGCCGAAGACGCTGAATAAACGAGCTATTGACAGACAGGCAAATTTTGAAGAAAATGCCAGTTGTTTTCTTCAAAATTTATCTGCGCTGTAAAATGGCGAAGTCCGTTGGTCACCATCAAATAAGGCACACGCAACACGAGATTGTACCGTGCTGCTTGATCAAAGACCAGTTGAGAAATGTCAACATCGGTTGATTTACATTCAACCAATAGAAAGGGCTCTCCCGAAGCCGAATAAACAACCACATCCGCACGCTTATTCATTCCATTTAATTTGAGTGATTTCTCGACAGCCACTCTCCCTGCGGGATAGTTTAAATGCTCAATGAGATACCACACCACGTGCTGCCTTACCCATTCTTCGGGAGTGAGCAAATACCAACTCGAACGACAACGATCCCAAATCTCAGTTCCCCGTGGAGTTGAGCGAAGTCGAAATGGGAAACTTGGAAATTGCAGTGCATTCATGATGGCATGCAAAAGTAATCCATGCCTCGCATAACTCAGAAATACTATATTTGAAAACTATGGAAACAAAAGAAGATATTGTCAAGAACTGGTTGCCCCGATATACTGGGACTCCATTGGAAGGATTCGGAGAATATATCCTATTGACCAATTTCGATAATTACGTTCAAAAATTTGCCGAATGGCATAATGTGCCCATTCTCGGTTTAGATAAAGCCATGTCAACGGCTACAGCTGACGGCATTACTATTATCAATTTTTCAATGGGTAGTGCCAATGCGGCCACCATTATGGATTTGCTTTCGGCAGTGCAGCCGAAAGCTGTTTTGTTTCTTGGAAAATGCGGTGGATTGAAAAAGAAAAATGAAATCGGTGATTTTGTGCTTCCAATCGCAGGCATCCGTGGAGAAGGTACATCGAATGACTATTTTCCTGCTGAAGTTCCTGCACTCCCTGCGTTTACCCTTCAACGCGCTATTTCTTCCACTATTCGCGACCATGGACTCGACTATTGGACCGGAACCGTGTATACGACCAATCGCCGCGTTTGGGAACATGACGTCGCTTTTAAAGAATATTTGAGAAAAATCAGGGCCATGGCCATCGACATGGAAACCGCTACGCTTTTCAGTGTGGGCTTCGCCAATAAAATCCCAATCGGTGCTTTGTTGCTCGTGAGCGATCAACCCATGATTCCACAAGGGGTAAAAACCTCTGAAAGCGATCACAAAGTGACCGCAAACTATGTCGATAAACATATCCAGATTGGCATAGATGCGCTGAAAGAGATCCGCGATGAAGGTCGGTCAGTTCGACACCTCAAATGGGATTAATCTTTCGCATCTTTGTAGCCTAACCCAAAGCCATGGATCATCTCCGCATCATACGCGACATAGAAATGAGAAATTTCAAGCCCATCTATTTTTTGATGGGAGAAGAACCTTATTTCATTGATCAAATCGTTGAAAAAATCGAGAATTCCGTGTTGGACGAGGCTTCAAAAGCTTTCGGCCAAACCATAGTCTATGGCCGCGATGTTGCTCTTGATCAGGTTGTTTCTCTTGCTAAAGGATTTCCCATGATGGGCGATTTGCAAGTGGTCATTGTGAAAGAAGCTCAGGATTTAAAAGAATTGAAACGAGGCGCCAAATCAGATGATGACGATGATGATGATGCACCTTCCGATCCCTCAAAAAATCCATTAGCCTCCTTTGAAGCCTATGTAGCCAACCCATCGCCCACCACACTGCTGGTGTTCGCGATGAAGAATAAAAAACTCGATAAACGGTTAAAGCTCTATAAATCTTTAGAAAAAATAGGCGTCATTTTCGATTCTGAAAAAATCAAGGATTATAAGATGGCCGAGTGGATCAAGTCCTACGCAAAAGCAGCTGGATTTGGTATGGACGATAAAGTTTCTGAGTTGCTCTCAGAATACTTGGGCAATGATCTGAGTAAAGTGGTGAATGAAATTTCAAAACTAGCGATTATATTGCCCAAAGGCACGCATATCACCGCGCATCACATCGAAGAGAATATTGGGATTTCAAAAGATTTCAATGTATGGGAATTACAGAAATCGCTGGGAACCAAAGATGTTTTAAAGGCCAATCGCATTATTCATTATTTCGAAAATAATCCCAAAAGCAATCCCATTCAAATGGTGTTGCCGAGTTTGTATAATTATTTCTGCAAACTCGCTATATATATTGCTCTCGATGATAAGTCGAAAGCCGCATCGGCCATGGGTGTTTCTCCCTACGCCATCAACGATTACAAGGATGCATCCAAGAAGTATGATGCGCGCAAGGTGGAGCGTATAATTGGTTATTTGCGCCAAGCCGATCGTCAAAGCAAAGGAGGGGATGGCACCCGATTGGATGTTGGCGATATTTATCGCGAATTGATTTATAAGACATTGCACTGACAATCGAGGTCTTGTCTTTTCTAATTTCGCGCGCTATGACATTTAAAAATGATCTTATTCTAAAAGCTGCATTGGGTCAGCATGTGGATCGCACTCCTGTTTGGGTCATGCGTCAAGCAGGACGTGTCCTTCCTGAATACCGCGCCGTTCGGGCTCAAGCAGGCAGTTTCAAAGGATTGTTGTTTAATCCGGAAGCGGCAGCTGAAGTCACCATCCAACCAGTAGATATTCTTGGTGTTGATGCCGCTATTTTGTTTTCAGATATCCTTGTTATTCCTGAAGCCATGGGTTTGCCATACCGCATGGATGAGGGCAAAGGGCCTTCTTTTGAAAATACCATTCAACGCCTAGAAGATCTCAACCACTTGACCACGGATGTACTTCCGGAATTGGAATATGTATTTAAAACAATCCGTTTGATCAAACGTGATTTGGATAATCGTGTTCCGTTGATTGGTTTTGCGGGAGCTCCATGGACTATTTTCTGTTATATGGTCGAGGGCAAAGGATCGAAAACATTTTCGAAGCCAAGAGCCATGTTGATGCAAAATCCGGAATTGGCACACCGCTTGCTTAGCGCGATCACGGATGCAACCATTCTCTATTTGAAAAAACAAATTGAAGAAGGGTGCAACTTGGTTCAACTGTTCGACAGTTGGGCGGGAATACTCAATAAAGACAGCTACAATACGTTTGCTTTGCCTTATATGAAAAAGATTTGCGATGCTATAACAGAAGTACCGGTAACGGTTTTCGCCCTTGGTGCGCATTTCTCTTTAAAAGAGCTTAGCGAACTTCAATGCCGCACCGTTGGCCTTGACTGGCACATGGATGCTCACTGGGCAAGACAGGTAGTCGGGTCAGAAAAAACCCTTCAGGGTAACATGGATCCGGCGATTTTGTATGGTGATTTTGATCTAATTAGGTCAAAAACTAAAGAAATGCTCAATACATTTGGGCCACAAAGACACATTGCTAACCTAGGACATGGAGTTTATCCCGATATTAGCGCAGATAACCTCAAATGTTTCATTGATACCATAAAAGAACATCAACACGAATAGAACCATGAACATTCGCTATTTCGCACTTGCATTAGCCGTAGCCTTTGCAGGCACTGTTTCGGCCCAAAGCAAGAAGACAGACAGTAAAAAAGGAAAAGATGCTGAACCGGTTGAAGATACTGACAATGTCGTAGCTAACGGAAGCTTCGAAGATTGTGAAATCAAAACCCTTAAAGGCTTTGGTCAATTGAACGAATTGGCTTTGCCATGGTTCACACCCAACAAAACATCAGCAGACCTTTTTGCTCAAGGTGTAAAAGGAACAAAAGCGTTGGCAGGTGACAATGATTATGGCAACCAAGATCCAGCGGATGGAACTTGTTATGCTGGTATTCGTGCCTATTCAAAAGATCCTAAGAAAACACGCACCTATCTCGAAACAAAGCTTACCCAAAAATTGGAAAAAAACCAATTGTATTGTGTGCGCTTTAGCATCAGTTTGGCGGATGCATCGAAATTTGCCGTAAACAATGTGGGAATTTTCTTCTCCGATCGCAAGATTCAAAACGCCAATGATTTTGCCCTCACATTGACACCTCAAATTTTAGAAAAATCAAACAAAGCCCTCAATGTCATGGAAGGCTGGGAAATCGTGTGTGGAACCTACATCGCTACTGGTCAAGAAGAATATATCGTGATTGGCGGATTTGGTGAAGATGGAAAAATGAAGGTGGAAAAAATGAAGAAGCCTGCCGGCGAAACAGCTACTCTAAACGAAGCCTATTATTTCATAGACAACATTGAAATCGTTCCTGTTGAAGCGGCAAGCCAATGTGTTTGTGGAAAGGCAGACAAACAAGAAGCCGATTTGATCTACAGCAAATCAACTGCGAAATCAATCGACATGACACCTCAACAAGCGATTCAAGCGAGCGGTTTCTATTTCGCTTCCTTGAGTGACGAAATCCCTTCAATGTTTGAAGCGGATGTCACTGAAATCGCTCGCCTTATGCAAGCCAATCCATCACTTAAAATCGAATTGGTGGGTCACAGCGAAACCGACGAAATGATGGAGGGAAAAATCTCAACACGTTATAAAGACCTTGCATTGAAACGTGCAGAAAAAGTGAAAGCAGCCCTCGTCGCCGCTGGCGTAAGCGCCGATCGCATCACTGTTTCTGCTAAAGATGATACTAGCCCAGCAAATACCAAAACGACTCCGATGGCGAAAGCACAAAATCGTCGAGTAGAAGTATTCGTTCGCTAAAAAAATTCTGGCTCGATATTAGAATCAACAAAGGTCGCTTGATAAAGCGGCCTTTGTTTTTTCAAATAATTCAACAGTTTTTCAGTTATTCGCATCGTGAGAAAAACCGGCATCTTCATATTTCTGGTATTGATTCATTGCGCTGTCCAAGCTCAAAATCTTGTCGTGAATGGTAGTTTCGAAGAGAAAGCGTATTGTCCTGCCAATTTTAACCAGCAACAAATGAAATCGGTTACCGGTTGGAGTCAATTGAATGAAGGCACTCCGGATCACTTCCATCGATGCAGCGAAAAAGTGGGAGTTCCGAATAATATGTTTGGCAAGCAAGAAGCACTCGATGGTGATGCCTACATCGGAATGGCTGTCTATAGTCCTACACAACGCAACTATCGCGAATACCTCACTTCGAAATTATCTAGGCCCCTGGCCGCCGGTGAGCTCGTTTGCATAGAGATGTATGTTTCCACTGCAGATTTCTCAAAATACGTCACCGATGACATTGGCATCGTGCTTTCCAAGGAACGCTTAAAACAAGAACGCAATCAAGTCGTGTCGATGAGGTGTTCGCTTATGAATCCAATGCTCAACATGCTAGATGCATACAATGATTGGATTCTAATCAGTGACGTCTACCAAGCACAGGGTGGCGAGGAGTACATCACTATTGGATGCTTCAGTATTGATAAAGAAATAAAAATCATGCTTCGATCACGCGACAGTGGCACGAAAGAAGACAACAAGTGGTCATATATCTATGTCGACAATGTGAGCGTTAAGCCGGTGAAAGCGAAGTCAGAATGCAGTTGTGAAAATGACATCATCAAGAGCATGGTGGTTGACCCTCCGCTCGAATTAAGTGAATACGACAAGGTGAAATTAGATGCGATATATTTTGATTTCGATAAAGATGAGCTCACCGATGAAGCTATCAAAGAATTGGATGATGTGTATTCCTTACTTCGCAAAAACAAGGCAATGTACTTGGAAATCGATGGGCATGCAGATATAATTGGTAACGGAGAATACAATGTGAATTTATCCCAACGACGCGCCCAAAGGGTAATTGACTATTTAGTGAAAAAAGGCATCGCTGCAGATCGGTTGACTATCAAAGCCTATGGCAGCACGCAACCAGCCGCTGATAACGAAACCGAAGAGGGCCGAGCGCAAAATAGGCGTGTCGAGTTTCAGGTTCTCGAAAAGCGCTATCAATTGATCCAATAAAATAAGATTATTCGTTGATCTGAGCCCAGATCATATCTTTCAAGCGATCGATATTCATTCCGGAGATAGAGGAGATAAATATAAAAGGTATACCTTTTGGCAAAAGCGCCTCCATTTCCTTCATCATTTGTTCATCCAATACGTCGCATTTGGTAATGGCCAAAAGTCTTTTTTTATGAAGCAACTCTGGATTGTACTTTTTCAATTCATTGACCAATACATCGTATTCCTTTTGAATGTCCTGCACATCGCAGGCCACCATAAACAAGAGTGTTGAATTTCGTTCGATATGACGGAGGAATCGGTGACCAAGACCTTTTCCTTCAGCAGCACCTTCAATAATTCCCGGAATATCCGCCATGACAAAAGAGCGATCACCGCGATAACGCACCATGCCCAAATTGGGAACAAGGGTTGTAAATGGATAATCAGCGATTTCAGGCTTAGCGGCAGAAACAACAGAAAGAAGTGTTGATTTTCCTGCATTCGGGAATCCGACCAAGCCCACATCAGCCAAAATTTTCAATTCGAGGATTTTCCATTCCTCCTTGCCTGGTTCTCCCGGTTGCGCGAATTTAGGCGTTTGGCGTGTGGATGTTTTGAAATGGTTGTTGCCCAATCCACCTCGACCTCCTGATACCAAGATGCGTTCTTCGCCATCTTCGGTAATTTCAAAAATGTGTTCGCCAGTTTCGGCGTCGCGCGCAACCGTGCCAAGAGGCACCAACAAGATCTCATCTTCTCCCTGAGCACCCGAGCGCAAGGCTGAACCTCCCGATTCACCTTCTTGAGCGATAACGTGTTTGCGGTACTTTAAGTGCAAAAGCGTCCATACGTCTTTGCTTCCGCGCAAAATAATGTGGCCACCGCGACCACCATCTCCCCCATCCGGTCCACCTTTGGCCGTGAATTTATCTCTGTGAAGATGCATAGACCCAGCTCCCCCCTTTCCTGAGCGGCAACAGATCTTTACATAATCAACAAAATTCGAGTCAGCCATATTTGTTTACACCACGGCCGTTTCGATAGCCTGATAAAGTCGTTCTGAAATTTCCTCAATAGAACCAATACCATCAATTCCGCGGTATTTTCCTTGAGCCTTGTAAAATTCTGCTACCGGAGCAGTTTCACGATTATATACGTTGATGCGGTTTTGAATTACTGTTGGATCAGCGTCATCTGGGCGACCGCTTGTTTTAGCACGATTGAGCAAACGGGTTTTCAATTCTTCCTCATTCACTTCCAACGCCAACATACACGTAATGGATGTGTTTTTTGACAAAAGAAATTGATCCAAAGCTTCAGCTTGCGCGCCGGTTCGTGGGAAACCGTCGAAAATGAATCCCTTTGGTTCAGGATATTTATTTACTTCCGACTCCAACATACGAATAGTCACACTATCTGGCACCAATTCGCCTTTATCCAT
>JBMOFW010000135.1:0-7909 GCA_049318685.1 Flavobacteriales bacterium | reverse complement strand
ATCTGCAGTGATACTTGGAGCGTATTCTTCAAATCGGGAATTGACCGCTTCCCCCATATTGGAAATTGTAACTGAAACGGGATTCGCCATCATTTCTTTAGCAAAATCGCATTGCTTGATATACTTGATGGCCAATTCCTTTTCATATGAATTGCCTTTAGAGGCTTGTATGAACATGTTGTAGTATTCTTTGGCTTTATCCAAATCGCCTACACGATGATAAATTTGACCATAAAAGAAATTGGTGCTTGAATTTACCTTAGCATTTGCGGCTACGGCTTTATCCAAGTATTCTAACGCGAGGCTGTATTTTTTCAATGCGTAGTGACATTCGGCAATGCCGTACATGGCTGTAGCACTCGCAGGATCTGTATCCAAAACTTCGCGATAAAGCGTCAAAGCACCACGCATATTGTTCACATTATATTGGTGGCGAGCATCTAAAATTTTGGCAAGGTTGACCGGTTGATCGACAAAACCGGTTTCGGTGGTGTCTTTTTGACCAAAAGAATGAAGCGCCGTGATCATAAGCGCAAGCATAAACAAGAGACGATAATTCATAATCTGTTAAAAAATGGTGTGGATATTATCCCGTCTTAAACAGCCCGAAGATAACGAAATCGGGGCACGTCTACTAACTTTGTACCAAAATCAATATTGTGAGATCGACCACAGAATCGGATAGCCGCTACGATCATTTGGAGCAAATGAGTGTGACTGAATTGCTCACCAACATCAATCGTGAAGACCAATTGGTACCCATGGCCGTGGAAAAGGCCATTCCGGCAATCGAGAAATTGGTGTCTGCCATTGTTCCTCGTATGGAAAACGGTGGACGGTTGTTTTACATGGGCGCCGGAACTTCCGGACGCCTCGGTATTTTGGATGCTTCCGAATGTCCGCCCACTTTTGGCGTGAGTCACGACTTGGTGATTGGCCTAATTGCGGGTGGAGATCAAGCCATTCGTTATCCTGTGGAAATGGCGGAAGACAGCACTATTGCTGGATGGAATGATTTGTTAAAGTTTGAAATAGGACCAGATGATACCGTAATCGGTATCGCGGCGTCGGGTACCACACCTTATGTAATTCATGCCGTGAACAAATGCCGTGAACAAGGTATTCTTACCGGATGTATTACATGCAATGAGGGTTCGCCCTTGGCTGCTGCTGTCGACCTACCTGTTGAGGTAGTTGTAGGCCCTGAATTTGTGACTGGAAGTACACGGATGAAAAGTGGCACAGCTCAGAAATTGGTATTAAACATGATTTCAACTTCCATCATGATTCGACTGGGTCGTGTGAAAGGCAATAAAATGGTGGACATGCAATTGACCAACAATAAACTCGTCAACCGAGGAACGCGCATGGTGATGAATCAAACCGGATTGGAGGAGTCAACTGCACGTGCACTTTTATTGGAGCACAAGAGTGTTCGTGCTGCTGTCGATTTTTATAAAAACAATGCCTGATGCACGATCTGGAGCCCTATTATAATTGGCGTGGACTTTACATCGCAAGTGAAGATCCTTTTTCACCTTTTTACGAAAGAGAATACAGTGAATTTGAATTCACGGATAAAATTTACAACCACTACATCCATCCGCAATGGGATAGCTTTGGTAGCCAAACGCTTTTCATGAAAATACTCTATGCCGACTATCAAGAAGGCTATTGTATCATGGAGTTTATTGGCGAATGGAATGATTTGTTGTACAATGACATTATGATGCTCAAACGCGAGATCGTGGAGCACATGATGCTTCAAGGCATCACTAAATTCATTTTAATTGGCGAAAATATTCTCAATTTTCACAGCAGTGATGATTGCTATTACGAGGAGTGGTTTGAAGAAGTAAATGGCGAAGATGGGTGGATCGCGATCATCAATTTACGCGATCATGTCCTCGAAGATTTCCAAAGTGCCAATATTGATAGCTACTTTGTGCTTGGAGGCAAGCTCAACGATACACGTTGGCGTACGCAACTTCCTGAGCAACTCTATGAACAGATCGAATCGCAAGTCATGAAACGACTCACGTGAGATTCCGAACTTCGATTCCGAACTTCGATTCCGAACTTCGATTCCGAACAGTTATTCCGAACAGTTATTCCGAATTGGGAATGGGTTAAAAGCGGATTGCCAAAAATGAAATTAACATCACTTGTCGACGGCACCTTTGAAGTGCAAAAGTTTTCAGGAAAGGGGGGATGGACCTATGTGTTGTTGCCCGATGTGAAGCCGGATCGCACGAATCCATTTGGATGGGTGCAAGTGCGCGGTAAGGTGGATGATTATGAAATAGAGAGATATAAATTGATGCCTTATGGCAATGGTGTGTTGTTCTTACCATTGAAGGCAGAGATTCGTAAGAAGATAAAAAAAGATGTGGGCGATTCCGTCCACGTCGTTTTATTTTTAGATCAAACTCCTTTGTACATTAATGAAGAAGTGATCGCCTGTTTGGAGTTGGAAGGCCAAGACATGGTTGATCGTTTTCATCGACTAAAGGAGTGGGAAAAGAAAATTTATTTAGATAGTATTTACTCCGCCAAAACCGAAGACACCAAAGCCCGCCGAATCGCCAAGATGATGGAGGAGCTCCGGGCAAAAGGCGCCAAGCTATAGGCTACTTCGAACAATGATCATTTCAACTTGTTCTATTTGCATGAAAAAACTCATTTTCATATTGTTGTCAATCCTCGCGCTGGGTTCGTGTGGAACACTCAATTCTACCACCTATATCGAGCCAAGCAGGGCTTTCGTGCTGGGTGAAGGTACCCATGGCCCATTAAATGCGAAAGTGCAAAATGTGGGAACGGACGCTGTTCAAGTTACGCTCACCACAAGTGAGGGAGCAAAGGTTGACCTTGGAGTGCTAAATGTGAACGAAACAAAAACATACTCGATTCCATCAAACTGCTTTGTAAGTTTTCAGAATACAAGTGATTCAAATACGTCAACAATTCGAATCAAAGCAAAGGGTGATGTTAATGTGGGGATGAGGTATCAGTAAACACTTGTCTATCGCAATCGAACTGTACGTATGCTCACCGTTTCCCCGATAAGCGTGCGAATTTCCATTTTGACCAGGATGGCATTGGGTTTTATTCTGGGAAACAAATCATCCCATCTTTTGGAATAAAGCATATTACCTCCGAATTCTGCAGTCAAAAATTGGCTTTCTTCTTCTTTCAAAACGTTCTCATTCTGATCAAAAAACGTCAAATGCAAGTTGACCGTTTGTGTTGATTGATTGACATCATCTATGTAATACACATTGAGAAAATTATTCTCTACCACAGCCGAAAGCAACTGCGGCGCATACACTACTTTCAATGAATCGAAGAAGGGCTTGGGCTGCATCTTGTAGTCAATGCTGCTCCAACTGAAACTCGGCCACACATCATTCAATTGCCAATACAAGGTGCCCATGCAATAAGGCATGTTGCGGCGATGGGCCTCTATCCCCATACACATGCCTTCTGCTTGCACACGACGCGTCATATCGCCATAAGGCTGCAACGAATCGCGGGTGGGAGCTTCGTACCACTTGCGCATATAATCATCCATCAATTGAAATCCGCGCCCGTGCTTTTGATGTTGCGCTATGCCCGGATCGGTAATCTTGAATTGATCTCCAGTCAACATCATCGCTACCACTTCATCGGAAGGATAACTCTGCATGCCAAACTCACTCATGAATCGAGGCACGCGCTCATTCAATATTTCAAAAGGCTCGGCATCGTGCCATAAGCCCCAATAATGCGAATCGCCTTCGGTAATGCTGCGCGCGTCGCCACGTCCAAATCGCGGACTGCTTTCCCAATAACTGGTTTGCGTTTGCTCAGCGACCATATTGGGCAAGAGTTTTTTGAACACGGCATCGTACTCGCCGGCAATGTGCTGCTTCTGGGCATCGGTCAATCCCATCTGCCACCCCCAACGTTCCCATCCTTCTGCGTTTTCATTGTTGCCACACCACAAGGCCATGCTAGGATGATTGCGCAAGCGAATGGTCTGCTGTCTGGCTTCTTCTTCGAGGTTCGTTAAAAATCGCTGATCTCCCGGATACATGCTGCAGGCGAACATGAAATCTTGCCACACCATGATGCCCATTTCATCACACAAATTATAAAAGATGTCGTTTTCATAATAGCCGCCACCCCATACACGCAGCATGTTGAAATGTGCGTCTTTGCACATTTGCAAAAGTTGACGATAGTCTTCTTCTGTGGCCTGCGCCGGCAACATGGTAATGGGAATATAATTGGCGCCCTTCGCAAAGATGGGTTTGCCATTCAACTCGAAATAAAAGGTCTCGCCTTTGCGGTCTTTTTCTGTCACCAATCTCAAGGTGCGCAAGCCTGTGCGCACTTCTTTGCGATCGATGATTTCGTTTTGTTTTTGAACACTGGTGGTGAAGGTGTATTGATATGATTCGCCTTGCTCATTGCACCACCAAAGACGCGGCTGCGTTACGACCACCGGAAGGGAGAAGGTGTTGGGACCACGCTTCACGCTCACCTCTTGCTGCGCGATCACTCGTCCTTCCGCATCGCTCACGGCTATTTTTCCTAAAAAATCTTCATTCGCATAAACACTTACGCGCATGGTGACAAAGGCCGACTCAGGCGTGATTGAATCTTGCTGCGCATACACATCAGTGATGCGCGCTGTGCTAAAAGCCAACCATTCAATAGGCCCGGTTATACCACATGTGATCAATTTCGGTCCCCAATCCCAACCGAAGTGATACTGCGGTTTGCGTGTTACCGCGCGCAAAGCATCGCCCGGCAAGGGATATGGACGGTCTTTGATTTTTTGGTGCCCTTTGGTTACGGCTGATTGAAACTCGATGCGCAAGACATTGCCTTTTTCTTTGATGATATCGCGCACGTCGACATCGTAGGCCCGAAAGGTGTTTTCGGCCATCAATATTTTTTGATCATTCAAAAAAACGGTGGCATATGTGTCGAGTTGCTTGAATTGAAGACGAACAATTTCCTGCGACCACACTTCTATCGGACAATCAAACGGCGCGGTTTGATAGATCCAATCTTCTTCACCTACCCACTGACAGATGGCTTCATTGGTGCCAATCAGCGGATCAGGAATGAGGCCGGCACGATGCAAATCATCGTGAATATTGCCGGGCACTTTTGCTTTGATGGGCAGGTCATCGAATTTGTCGCCTTGCCATTCTTTGCGCTTGACAACAGTCCAATCTGCTTGCAATGTGGATTGAATAACAGTGGAGGAATTGGTTTGCGCGTGCATGGTGAATGAAACGAATAAGAGAACGATATAGAAGAAGATAGAGCGCGTGTTCATGAGCTTAACGATTTCCTTTAGCATCGTGTTCCGATGGCATTTTGCGAAGAAGCAACAATTGTACAATTCCTTTCAAATAGCCACTTCCGTAGGAGAGATGGAGTATACCGAAACTGAGCCATGTGCTCAAAAATTGTGCTCCGCTTCCTTTGAGAGCGAGCGCCAAGCCTAGTGCGAGATAGAGTGCCAACGGTGCCAGCCAAAGTGCGAGAAGGGAAGGCCATGCCAGTGAAAATAGGGCTGCGCCAATTAAGTAAGTGACAAAGAAAAATGGAATGAGTTGTCGCACTGTGGTCACTTGGCGATGCAATACATTTACATAGATTTTCCAAAATCCATACTGAAAATATTGATTGAAAAGCTTTTGGAAACCGCTGCGCACGTAGTAATTGCTCTTGATACGATGATCGAGATAAATTTTTCCTCCGGCTTTGTGAATGCGAAAATTGAACTCGTCATCTTGATTGCGGATTAATGTTTCGTTGAAAAATCCGATGGTATCAAATACTTCTTTGCGATAGGCGCCGAAAGCGACGGTGTCTACAAATCCACTCTTATTGCCTGTGCGGAAATGCGCATTGCCCACACCAAAGGAGGAAGACATGGCATTGCCGATGGCGGCGGATTTGGCGTTGGTGTAGAGATTACTGATGACTCCGCCTACGCACCACGCTTCGGGTTGTTCGTGTAAACAGCGCACATTGGCCTCTACGAAATCACGATCTACAAAAGCATGTCCTCCCAAAATGATGCGCACATCATCGGTGCTTGTTCGCAAACCGATGTTGAGTGCAAGTGGAGTCACTCGCTTTGGATTATCAATTAAATGGAGATGAGGAAATTCTTTTTTGAGCGCAAGCACTTTGTCGCGCGTGCCGTCTGTGCTCATGCCATCTACCACAAACACAGAGATGGTAGCGGCCGTATAGGTTTGATCAAAACACGAACGCACGCATTGCTCGATGTAACCCGCCTCATTGAAGCAGGGAATAACAATGCCTACGGTATATGGTAATGATGAAGTCATGATTTGGAAAGGTAATACTTTTGAATAAAATTATCAATCATTTTATTCCAGTCGTACTCGCGCTCCACCTTGGCTCTAGCGGCAAGTGCGAGGCGTTGGCGCTTTTCGGGGTGCTGCATCAAATCCAATAAAGCGCGACCTAAAGCGTCTGCATCTTCAGCGGGAACATGGATGCCATTGATATCGTGATCTACCACTTCGGTCAAGCCACCAACGTTGGATACAACAGGCACGGCACCACTTGCCATGGCTTCTACCACGGCCACACCAAAACTTTCTTCACGTGATGGATTCACTAAAATATCGAAGGATTGCATGGCGGCTGGTACCAGCTGCGGATCGATGCGTCCGTGAAAAGTAATGAACGTATTGAGATCCATGGAAGCGGCAAGCGCCTGGTACTCGGACATTTTAGAACCATCACCATAGATGTGCAAATGAAATGATGGCAGGACTGATTGTGAGCTAAGCCATTTTATCGCGTGAATCACCAAATCGATCCCATAGATCGTTTCCAATGATTTCATGGTGCCCAAGTGAATCGTATCGGTAGAAGTTTTTGGTGAAAAAATAAAACGCGATGTGTCTACACCGAACGGCGTATAATCGATGGCCGTATTCGTGTACTGCTGCGTTTCTTTCGACATGACATGCGAGGTGGAGAAAATATGATCGGCAGCATTCAGATTTTTTTGGAGAATGCTTTTGGTCAGTTGGCCACTGCGTGGAAATGAAAAAACATCACTTCCCCACACCGAAATGTAGAATGGATGAAATGCGGCGCGACGCGCGATCATGCCGTAGCTGCTCGCATAGTGGGCATGCACAATATCCGGTTGAATGGATGCGATGCACTGCTTCAATTCACTGGTGGTGTAGAAGTAGCGTAGTTCACGAAGTTTTTTGAAACGCCCCGGAGCGGTAGGATAATGCTTGGCCACTGTGACAATTGACGACGGCAGTAAATGCGTTGGGCGAAATGAAAATACATGCACGCGCAATCCACGATCGATAAGCGCCTGCGCCCACTTCACCGTATGCGATGAGGCAGCATCAGCTACGAGCAATATGTTCGGCTTTTGTGGCAACGATGAAAGGATATTTTAATGATAAATGTAGTGCGTATGGACGTGAGATCAAGTATCCGCCAGTAATGCCAAAGAGCAAATACATGGGAAGAAAATAAATGCACGATGAGAGGCTAATCGATCCCACAAAAAACAACAACAAGGTAATGAAGAGCATCAAAGCCGCGGCTTGACCATGACGACGATAATCGAGCCATGTACCAACAAGTAAAATCCAATAGAATGTGATGAAAAGTAATTCGGCGACAATCCCGCCTTCTGCGAGGTATTCTAGCCAATAATTGTGCACAGAGGAATCGTGATGCTTGCCGAGACCGCCTTCGCTGTGGATAATGGCTTGCGCCTGACCACCGCCCATGCCTAGGGCTTTAGAAGTCTTTACCAAGTCCAAAGTGCGAAAGAAAAGTGCTATGCGGGTGCCACCGGAATTGTCTTCTTTTTTTACTCCAAAATCAAAAC
>JBMOFW010000134.1:0-7913 GCA_049318685.1 Flavobacteriales bacterium | reverse complement strand
AACAAATAGATGGTGTCTTCTGTGCGGATTTCCAAGGCTTTGATAAATTGGCCTTTGGGTGTCACAAACGAAATCAGATTTTCATTTTCGAATCCGTTTGGATAGTGTTCATTAATTAACTCGATGTGCTCAGGACCGAGGGTTTTGTAATCTTTAATAATGCGCTTCAGTGCCATGGGGCTGAAATTAGTGATTTAATAACCATGCAAACATGAGAGGTGCTACGATAGTAGCATCACTTTCTACTATAAATTTTGGTGTGGTGATATCTAATTTTCCCCAAGTGATTTTTTCATTGGGAACGGCACCACTGTAGCTACCATAACTGGTAGTAGAGTCAGAAATTTGGCAGAAATAACTCCAGAAAGGCACATCGTGCATTTCCATGTCTTGATAGAGCATCGGCACAACGCAAATAGGGAAATCGCCGGCAATACCGCCACCGATTTGGAAGAATCCAATGCCTTTACCTGCTGAATTATCGATATACCATTTGGCAAGCCACTGCATATATTCAATACCCGACTTCATAGTAGAAGCCTTGATATCCCCTTTTATGCAATAACTGGCAAAAATGTTACCCATTGTTGAATCTTCCCAACCGGGAACGATGATTGGCAAGTTTCTTTCGGCAGCAGCAATCATCCATGAGTTTTTTGGATCGATTTGGTAGTATTGTTCAAGTACACCACTTAAGATCATTTTGTACATAAACTCATGCGGGAAATAGCGCTCGCCTTTGGTATCAGCGTCTTTCCACAGTGCGTGGATGTGTTTTTGCAAACGACGGAATGCTTCTTCTTCCGGAATACACGTATCTGTTACACGGTTCCAGCCTTGTTCGAGCAAATCCCATTCTTCTTGTGGTGTCAAATCGCGGTAATTCGGAACGCGTTTGTAGTGATTGTGGGCGACCAGATTCATCAAATCTTCTTCAAGATTGGCTCCTGTGCATGAAATGATATCCACTTTTCCAGCACGAATCATCTCTGCAAGTGAAATACCCAACTCAGCCGTAGACATAGCTCCAGCGAGGGTAATCATCATTTTACCACCCTCAGCTAGGTGCGTTTCATAGCCTTTGGCGGCATCGACCATAGCAGCAGAATTGAAATGGAGATAATTGGTCTCCATGAATTCACGAATAGAAGCGTATTTGCCCATTTTTTTTAATTAGTTAGACTGTCGTTTTCGACGACGAATTTCATGCGGCAAATATGGACGAAAGTTTTGTCAAAAAAAAAAAATTAGAAGCGCACAGATTCTTCATGTAGAAGCTTGACCAATTTGCGAATGAAATAACGACGAATACGCTTATCCATCTCCTTGTTCAAAGGCTCATTCAAGATAAATTGGAATTTTAATTGGATCACGTCTTTTTTCACCGAAACCGTCCGCAATTGACATGTTTCTGGCTGGATTTCTTGCATATGAGGCGATAGCATCTCGATTAGTTTGACTTCGAGTGCATCAATATCAGAAACAATCAAAGGATCGACTTCAAAGTCGATACTGGTTTTTTTGAGTTCGCGTCGGGTATAATTGATGATTTCGCTGGAAAAAACTTTGTTGTTGGGTATATACACGATATCATCATCATCATTGAGCAAATGCACGTTGGTGAGTGTGATGTCGAGGATTTTCCCTTTGTTGCCATCAATAGACACTTGATCTCCAATGGTGACTACCTTAGCGAAGGTGAGGTACATGCCGTTGATCAAGTTGGAAATGTAGTCTTTGGTCATTAAGACTACTGCCGCAGCAATAAGAGAAAGCGTGGTAAATGCTTCTTTCACTGAAATGTTGAACAGTGAAAGCAGGATAACAAAACCAAGTGCGAAATAGACAATTTTGGCAATATGGTTTACCCCTATGGTAAAGTTGTCGCGCCTTTTGCCATTTTCGGGTCTATATGTTAAGACCACAATTTGCCGAATCGACTCAACGGAAAGGAAAGCAATAATAACGCGGTAAAACGTATGCTCGAAAACGGGAGGAAGGTTGATCCAAGTCGTCCATTCATTGTATTTCTGATGGAAAACAATGATGACAACCAACAGCCCGATGGTAAGAAGCAATCGTGGAATATTGATCATGGTCTATTTATCGTAATAACCAAGAATCTCCAATACGTCGCGAGGTTTTTGTTCTGGGGCAAATTCTTTGTAACGGAATTTACCTTTGGGGTCTTTATCAATCAAAATATGGCGTGGAGACGGCACCAAGCAGTGGTGAATTCCTCCAAAACCACCCAATGTTTCTTGATAAGCTCCTGTATTGAAAAATCCGATATATTGATCTTGGTCAGGGTAATAACGCGGCATATAAATCGCGTTGGTATGTTGCTCTGAATTGTAATAATCATCGCTATCACAGGTCAGTCCACCCAAGAATACGCGCTCATAGTTTTCTCGCCAATTGTTGATTGGCAACATAATAAATCGCTTATTAATCGCCCAAGTATCGGGCAAAGTGGTCATGAATGATGAATCAATCATATTCCATTTTTCACGATCATTTTGCTCTTTCTGATAGAGAATTTTGAAAATTGTTCCTCCACTTTCACCAACTGTGAACGAACCAAATTCGGTGTAAATATGGGGCACCGGTACGCCCGCACTATCACAAGCGGCTTTTACTTGGCGCAATATTTCGGTGACCATGTATTGGTAATCGAATTGGTAGTTGAGCGATGTCTTTATCGGAAAACCACCGCCAATGTTGAGACTGTCGAGGTTAGGACAAAGCTCGCGGAGCTCACAGTACACCTTCAAACATTTATTCAATTCGTTCCAATAGTAGGCTGTATCCTTGATGCCTGAATTGATAAAGAAGTGGAGCATCTTCAATTTCAAATTCGGATCATCGTGAATGTGTTTCTTGTAGAAACGGGTAATCATTTTGTAACCAATACCCAGACGAGAGGTGTAAAATTCGAACTTCGGCTCTTCTTCACTGGCGATACGAATACCAATGTTGAGTTCCGACTGAGTTTTTTCTTTAAACACGTTCAACTCATATTGGTTGTCGATAACCGGTAAAATATCATTGTAGCCGTCCGCCTTCATGTCGAGAATTCGGGTCACATATTCCTCTTTTTTGAAGCCGTTGCAAATGATTTTTTGCGTCTTATCTAATTTTTTCATCTGAGCCAAACGGCGGATCAAATCGATGTCGTAGGCCGAAGATGTCTCTAGGTGAATATCGTTTTGAAGCGCGGTTTCTAGCACATGGCGGAAATGCGAACTCTTTGTGCAATAACAGTAATGGTAGTCGCCTTCATAGCCGGTTTCGGCTTTGGCGGTCGCAAACCACGCTTTTGCTCGTTGAATATTTTTGGAAATTTTTGGGAGATACGTGAATTTGAGTGGTGTCCCGTATTTCTTAATTAAGTCCATCAAAGGGATGTCGTGAAACTGTAGGTTGTCGCCATCCATGGTGAATTCCTCTTGAGGCCAATCAAATGTTTGCTCAATGAGATCGATGTACTTGGTCTTCATTTCTGCCGCTCGGAGATCTAGGTATTAATTTTCGGCAAATATACTTGATTCCAAAACCTTAAGAGGAGTTTTTTTCATCGATCTCGGGTGTGATCGAAGTAGCCTTTTTGTTCTACTTTATTGGAAAAGAAGTTGAGGAAAAGAGCGGCGAAAATGATAAAGATGACTACTTGGAGCACAACCAGAAATTTTCCCATAGGATTAATTGGTACATAATCACCAAACCCAACGGTTGCGCCAGAGATAAAGCTAAAGTAAATTGGGTCGAACCAATGAGTGAATTTTGGGCGAATATAATCACCGCTGGAATACAGCACAGCAAAGGCAAAGATGACTTCCAAGTAGTTGAAAAATAACAATAACATCGAACGTCGATAGGATCGCGGGCGAGAGAAGATATCGGAAGCGAAAATCAATGTCGGGATATGGAGCAGCGTTTCGGTCATCAGCCAAATCGTTATCCAGATAAGAATATCTCTGTCTTGAAAGCCCCAAAACAAAATCCAAAGATTCCATCCAATTTTAAATAGCACGTAAAGGTCAACGGTGAGCTCTTGATAGAGTATCCTTCTTCCTCCGATGAAGTGTTTGAGATAAATACCAGGGAATAAGAATTGGGAAATGGCCAATAATAACCGCAAAACTTTTTCTAGCCCAATATCTTCTTCTTGTTCATTATTCCAAATAGAAACAATATTGTTCCATCGCTTTGAAATCACGCTGCGTGCAGAGATCTCTTGCGAAGGGCTTGAGCCAAATATTAGTTTCTTGAACATAAATTATTTTACAGCCAACGTTGTTTTCGGAAATAAACAATCATACCTAATACGCACAAAAGCATGAATCCCATGATATAAAAATAACCATATTTCCAGTGCAATTCGGGCATATTGTCGAAGTTCATTCCGTAGACCCCAACAATGAAGGTAAGGGGAACGAAGATCGTCGTGATGACGGTCAGGACTTTCATAACACTATTTGTTCGCATGCTCAAGATGCTGTGGTGCAAATCAAGTAAATTGACAATCAATTCGCGATACATGACGATATTGTCCGATTCATGCAGAATATGATCCAAGAGGTCGCGATAGTATTTTGCGTTTTCCGGATCTGATTCATTGTTTAAACTCGCAATAGCTTCTTTCAAAGGGTCAATACTGCGTTTGAAATCGAGTAGCTCTTTTCTTAGTTTTAATATTTGCTGAAGCGTGTATTCACTAGTGCTTTTGAGAACGACAGATTCCAATTCACTAATGCGATTGTAGTAATTGTGCGAAACTTTGATATAGTTATCGATAATCACATCGAGAAGCAAATACGCTAGGTAATATGCATTTTTACTTCTCACGCGGCCCTTCGCGGTGCGAATGCGGTCACGAATGGGGCCAAAACTATCTCCGGGCCTTTCTTGAAAGCTGAGCAAAAAACCTTTGCCAATCACGAGACTAAATTGCTCACTAAACGGTGTTTCGTTCTTACCTTCAAAATCGATCATTTTTAATGTGATGAAGGTGTAATCGTCATAAAACTCGACTTTAGGACGACTGGCGGAGTTCATCACATCTTCGAGAGCAAGAATGTGCACGTTGAACGTATCGCCGATGCGCTCAATGATTCCAGCATCATGAATCCCGTCAATATCAAACCAAGTCACCGTTTCAGGACTGGTGTAATTGATACATTGCTCAATGTCTTTTAACAGAAATTCTTCGAGGTGATCAGCGGAATAGTCGATGACATGAATGCCCACATCGACATCTTTTTTGGTGCCGACATGCACTAATGCTCCGGGGCCGAGTCCTACTTTCGAAGTTCTATCCATGATTAAAAATTAAATGCCCACGATGTGGTAATGCAATTGTTGCTGTTGGTCGGTTTGCCTTCTAATTCAAAGTTTTTTTTCTCTGTATAGAATGTTCTCCATTCGATTCGCCACAGCATGCTTTCAGATATTTGTCGATCGTAGTTTAGTGATCCACCAATAATGGTCAAGGGTTGATCTGACCATGGTGCTATAATAATATGTTGATCATCATTGAAGTATTCCGCACGTAAGCAAATATGATCTTTCGCGGATATAGCGAAGCGATTGAGCAATGCTGCAGTACTCCAATAATATTTATCGAAAGCAATTTCTTGTGAGCCCAAATCAATGGCAGCAATCATATCCCATCGTTTAGTGAAATGAATTGTGGCGTAAAGGTTATTGTAAATACGTTCTGATTGTGGGTCGTCATCACCTTGCATATTGCCGATGAAGGTGCTCCAATTGATCATGAACTTTGCAGAAGGGGTGTAAGTTAGTTGATGCCCGTAACTCAATTTACGTTGATCCGATGGACGCTCAATATTTTGCCAACCATTTAATACTAATCCTGCGAGATAAAGTTTACCGTTTTTTGAAGTAAAACTCAATCGGGCTCCTGTTTCGTAATAAGGGGAATTGTCGGCCATTATACTTCTTGTCAGAGTGTAGTTGTCTGAACCAATGGCGGTTTCAACACCGATATGCGAAGGCATAATCCCAGCATCCACCCAAATGTTGTATGTCTTTGAAATCTTGTGGCCCACATTGGCTTCAAAGATGGAACGTGTCAAGTAATCTTCGGAGTACATATTGGCGAGCATATATGTGCCTCCTGCTATTCCAAGATTGGCTCGCACTCCGTTTGACTTGAATTTGAACTTGGCTAAAGCCAGATTGATATTAAATTCATTGTCTTTGTTGTACGAATACATGAACTCGGGACGATAGTGTTGCGCGTTTTTATCCAGTTGATCTGAATAATACGGCTCAACGAGGAAACTAATATCTAAGCTGTCTTTTTGCGCATAGATTTGTGAAGACATCAGTAAGATGAGTAGGGTTAGCAGTTTTTTCATATACGTTGCAAATATCCCACATTGGGGTGCTAATATCATTTTTTAAAGGTAATCCCGAATGGTTTTCGTTCAGGTATTTTTGATCAAAATCATGCATTAGTGAAAGTTCATTTGATAGCCATAGGGGGGAGCGCCATGCACAATATGGCCATTGCCCTGCACGACAAAGGGTACAACGTGACCGGAAGCGACGATGAAATCTTCGAACCCAGCCGCACGCGATTGGAGAAAAGAGGGATTTTACCAGCTGAAATCGGTTGGTTTCCAGAAAAAATTACCGCGGATATCGACGCCGTAATCCTCGGAATGCACGCCCGACAAGACAATCCAGAGCTCCTCCGCGCTCAAGAGCTCGGCCTCAAAATCTTCTCGTACCCAGAGTATATCTATGAGCAAACCAAATCTAAAACCCGTGTGGTTATCGGCGGAAGTCATGGCAAAACAAGCATTACAGCTATGATTCTGCACGTGCTTCAAACCAATCAGGTAAACTGCGATTATATGGTGGGTGCCCAATTGGACGGATTTGATTGTATGGTAAAACTCTCGGAAGACGCGCCTATCGCCATTTTGGAAGGGGATGAATATCTCTCGTCACCCATCGACCGTCGTCCGAAATTTCATTTGTACATGCCCAATATTGCATTGATTAGCGGCATCGCTTGGGATCACATCAATGTATTTCCAACATTTGATATTTATGTGGAGCAATTCCGCATTTTCCTCGATTGCATCCAGCCTCAAGGCACATTGGTGTATTGTGAAAAGGATAGCGAGGTGAAAAAACTCGCGGAAGCGCATCGCGGTGAATACACCTCCATTGGTTATGCGGAACACCCTCACGTGATCGAGAATGGTGTTACATATTTGCTGACGGAGGAAGGAAGAGTGGAATTGCAAATTTTTGGAAATCACAATTTGCAAAACCTCAATGGCGCATTGCAGGTGTGTCGGACCTTGGGCGTGAGCGATGCTGATTTTTATTCCGCAATCAGCACGTTCAAAGGAGCTGCGCGCCGATTGGAATTGGTGAAAAAGAATGGCTCAACAGCGATGTATAAGGACTTTGCTCACTCACCTTCCAAATTGAAGGCGACGACCAATGCGTTGAAGGAGCAATACGACAACAGAACACTTGTGGCCTGCATGGAATTACATACGTTTTCGAGTTTGAATGAAACGTTTTTGAAGGAATATGATGGTGCTATGGCCGCATCCGATGAAGCCTTTGTCTATTTCAATCCGCATACCCTCGAACATAAAAAACTTCCACCGATCACACCGGAACAGGTGAGAGCGGCATTTGGTGAAGGAAACATCACGGTGTTTACCAATTCTGCTGAATTACTTTCTGTGTTAGAGAAAAAATCATGGCAACAAGCGAACCTTCTGATGATGTCAAGCGGAAATTTTGATGGAATAGACTATGTAAAATTGGCTGAGCGCATCATCGCTTAACCGAGGCCAACATCGAGCAACATCATCACTAAGAAACCGCCAATAAAGCCCAATGTGGCGATGTCGGTGTAC
>JBMOFW010000133.1:0-8063 GCA_049318685.1 Flavobacteriales bacterium | reverse complement strand
GTTCGAAAACATCTTTTGAAGATTCAATTTTCGTTTTCTTCCGAGCTTCAGCGCTGCGTCTTCTGCGTCCAAGTTCTAAAGCGGCAATCACGGTCAAACTCTTGGCCGGACCTATGCCTTTCAATTTGCACAATTCGCTATGCGGTGCCCTGGCCATCAGTATCAGATCATTTTCGAAATGAAGCATCAGTTTCTTGGCCAAATCAAGGGCGCTCAATTCTTGATGTCCAGTAGAAAATAAGATAGCGATGAGTTCTGCATCGGAAAGGCTGGATACACCTTTCTCCATAAGTTTTTCGCGTGGCCGATCCTGCGGCGACCAATCTTTGATAGTTGAGACCATACGATTAAGTTTTTCAGTGGGGCAAACTTAATCAAAAATACAAAAAAAAACCGCCCCGAGTTATGCGGGACGGTTCGAATATGCGTTGAATAAATTATTTCAAACCATTCACGAATACCTGAAGACTGCTCTTCAAGTTGCTCGCTTTATTTTTGTGGATCACATTGTTTTTCGCAAGTTTATCAAGCATACCGGCTACTTTCGGCAACAAAGCAGAAGCTTCTGTCTTTGAAGTAAGCGCACGCAATTTGCGAACCGCATTACGGGTTGTCTTGTGATAATATTTGTTGCGCAGTCTTTTAGCGTCGTTTGAACGAATTCTCTTTATTGCTGACTTGTGATTTGCCATTGTCTCAAAAAATTGGGTTGCAAATATAGTTAGTTTTTTCTTAAAACCAACCTTTTCCAAATTTTTTCATGGTTTCGGAACATTTTTTATCCGAATTTCGTAGTAATTAGTGTTTGGAATAACAAGGAATACGCTGAAAACCACCCTTAAATATTTCTTTTTTCTGAGTTTTGTACTCATTGTCAATGTGTTGGCAGCACAAAACCTGCCGCGTATTGAAGGATTGAGGAAGATCCTTGATCGGGGGACGACCGATTCCATGTTTATCGCGCTCAATATTGAAATAGCCGATGAATTTATCTTCAATAATCCCGACACGGCAGCTTATTTTACCTCAAGAGCACTGGAACGAGCTGAAAAATTGGGAAATCGCGCGGCCATGGCCAAAGCCGAAAATTTCCTGGGGATTATCAATTATTCTAAAGGGTACATGTTCACTTCCCTCGAACATTATCAACGTTCTCAAAATCTCTATAAATCCATTGGCGATAACAGCGGCGCTGTAAAGGCAACCAACAACATTGCGATTGTTTATACCAATCTGAATGACCATGACAAGGCCATTTCGATGTATGAAGAGGCCTACAAAACCAACATGGAACTCAATCAAATTGATGAGGCAGCTTCCAATGTTTTCAACATCGCGGCCGCTTATTTTTCTATGAAGAATTATCCCAAGCTCCGGGAGAAAATCGAACAATTAGAAGAGTTCAATCGGGTTTCGCCTTCGAGTATCGACGCTTGTTTCATGAAATCAGAAATCTTCGTGATCGACAATCAACTGGACTCTGCGTTGTTCTGTTTGAATAAAGCACATGATATTTCTGTACAAGAAAATGATGAATACTTCCTGGCGTCGATTATTCTGCGTCGCGCTGAAGTTTACATGATGCTAAAGGATTACAATCGCGCCATGATTGATCTCGGGCAAGTGGAACGCATCATTTATAAAAATGAGTTCAATGATATCAAACTGGATTGGCTCGACGTAAAATCGAAATTCTATGCAGAACAGGGTTTGTATAACAATGCCTATAAATCGAAGGAAGAATATTTGGCATTGAAGGATAGCCTGGATCAACTCAATAATTTCAATCGCATTTCTGAATTAAATGCGAAGTATGAAATGGAAAAGAAGGAATCAGAAATTGCCAAGCAGTCGCAGTTGCTTGATCAACAATCAGCTCAGTTTCGTTTGATCATTATTCTTGCCATTGCGTTACTTGCGATTTCTTCCCTTATTATTTATAACCTGTTGAAAAAGCGCCGTTTGACGCGTTTGCTTCAAGTGCAAAACAATGAAATTAAAATTGCACGTCATAAAGTGATTTCTTCGATTAATTATGCTCGTCGAATTCAAGCCTCCATATTGCCATCGCAAGACGAGTTTCATAAATATTTTCAGGAGAGTTTTATTCTATTTAAACCCAAAGACATTGTTTCTGGTGACTTTTATTGGTACAAAGAAATCAATGGTCGTTTGTTTGTCGCTGCTGTAGACTGCACCGGTCACGGTGTTCCCGGCGCATTTATGTCGCTCATTGCCAATTCCTCATTGAATAAAGTCGTTTTTGAAAACGCCTACCGCGAGCCATCTGTTTTGCTAAATAAATTACATACGGAAATCATCCAAATGCTCAATCAAGAGCGAGATCCACAAAATGCGCAAGACGGCATGGATATGAGCTTGTGCATCATTGATACCACTAAACGCCGTATCGACTATTCGGGAGCCAACTTGGGCATTTTTATGATGCGCAATAAGGAATTGATTGAGTTCAAATCAAGTCCTATCAGTTTAGGTGGATTGGTTTTCGAGAAACAATTTGGAAAGGAGCAAGCACCGTTTGTCACCGAAACGATTGATTATGAAGCAGGTGATGTGTTGTATATGTACAGTGATGGTTTCTGCGATCAATTGGGCGGAGAAAACCACAAGAAATTCAATAAGACGAAATTCAAACAATTGTTGTTGGATTTGGCAGATAAAAGTCTCAATGATGGCGCCACGTTTTGCCAAGAGTGTTTGGATGAATGGAAAGGCACAGAGCATCAAACGGATGACATATTGATCATCGGTACACGATTCTAAGCACGTTCGTTCTATTAATAAAAAAAAGGAATTAAATCTTTTCGATCTCGAAAGGAACATCCACCAGACTCTTCAATTCTTCTCCTTTCTCAATCATCAGTTCATCGTCTTTATCCACTACCCACTTCACCTTGAAGGCGGAAGGCTTGGATTTTTCTTCAATAATGGTCAGTATTTCATAGATGAAACGACCAGAAGATGAATTGAAATAATCTAGATGAAATTCGAAGTTGCTCGCCTTTTTGATTTGATCAACTGATGCTTCCAGGAATTCGATCAATGGACGATAGAAATTGTAGGCATTCTCAGGAAGCGATCGTCCGCGTATTGAAAAAGCACCCACGATCGGATCAAACATGATCTCCGGGGTGTCTTCCGTACGAATGATATGTAATTTTTCCTGATGCATTTTTATTATGACTACAAAAATTCAAAAAGTTACATGAAATCCAAATAAAAACTTATCAGCCTCTAGTTGATTAAAGTTGTATTCAAACGCCCCATTTGAGGCTTGAATCACTTCAATAAGGCCTAAGCCTGATTTGTTTTTATTTTCAAATTTTAAACTCGCTTTCATGGCTGCGCGGTGCAGCTCTTTCAAATCCGGTTGATCAAGCATGCTTAGGTAGGCCAGCTTGTCCAACAAAAAATCTCGCTCTTTCGCACATACAATATTCCCTACCTGAATAAACACATTTTCATCTGTTTTACCAATTAGGAATATGCCTTCTTTTCGCTCCTTGTCATCCTCCTTTCCATGTTTAGAAATATTTTGTAGCAATTCGACCAAGACGTGTGCAGCTCTTCGGGTAATGCCGGTAGAAGCTTGAGCACCTTGAACGTTTTGTTCTACAATATCCAATAAAGAAAGAATCGATTTCTGCGAGAAGTCTCCCTTATAAAACAAGAAGATGTCCTTTTCCCCTAACGTTTCATACAAGTTTTTTGTAGAAGCAATGTTATTTCGGGCATTTAGCTCCGATTTTTCAGCGTCAGAAAAACTCACTTGTTGGTGAAAACGACTATAAGAACCTTTAAAAGGCTCGAATTCATAGAGCAATTTATGCCCTGATTTGCGCGCCAATTCGATCAAACCCAATCCCGCGCCGCCTTTATTGCTGAGCGCTTCATTGTTGTTGAGCTGTCTTTTGTATAATTCTTTGAGTGCTTTTTTATCAAGCGCATTGACTTGATCAACCATTTCTTTCAATGGTATAATCTCGCTGCTTTGAATGTGATTAATCGAATTGATGATGAAATCATTGTTGATGCGCTGAAAAGTGAATATCCCTTCATCTTTGAACTGGTCTTCCTCGCTCAGCGACTCTCCATGCTTAATGATATTCTGAAAGCACTCAACGAGAAGAAAACTCACTTTGCGATTCATCATGGGTTCCCGTTTGAAAACAGACCCTTCTGAAATGTCGATAATGGTTGATGTAAAGCGCTCTGCAAATGCCCCTCGGTAGCAGAAAGCCGAGTCACATGACCAATAGGCATCAAAAAGCCCCACCAATGTTTGGAGGTGCCGGGCGCCATAATTTCTTCCGTGGGAGAGCATATTTGTCTGGGTGGTCAGGGGCATTTGGCCTTATCAATGCTAATTGTCCAAATGACTTCTACGAGGGTTATGACCGAATGTTTCAAAATGCAGCTTAAACCCGTATATCGCAGAATCAATTGTGGTTTTAGTGTGTTTGCGGCTAAAATAAAAAACTCTCGCCGAATAGCGAGAGTTTTATGCGTTGAAGTTGTTTACAATCAGTTGTTTATGAAGTGACCGCCACAGAGGCGATTATAGCATGCGATTCGGACGAGATATCCTTGATCCAGCTTGCCTCGAGGTAAGGAATGATCTTTTCTGCAAGCTTCACCTTGCTGTCGGTTTCACGCAATTGCAATAAGATCATGTCTTGATCTGCTTCGCGTGTAAATTTGATTTTGAGGGTGAATTCTGCAGCGGTTCTCACCAGAATATCGTCATCAAACAATTCTCGGGTTAGAAAACGTTTGAGTTCGGAAATCGGATGCTTGGCTCCTTCTTCCACGATTTTGAGTTGTACATTGACCATTGGAGTAGTTATTAAGGATTAGATTTGCCACGCGATACATTATTTTCGATGACTTCTCCACATGCTTTCTTCCTAAGGTCCTCTTCTTCAATCGGATTCAATTATACCAAATTAGCATTTTTTCTTTTCGTTGTACTCAATTGTTCAAAATTATTTGGTCAAGTGGTCAATATCGAACAAGCGCGCATTCATTTGGATACCACTGGCTGGGCAGGAATAGCGCATGCTAATTTCCAAGCCCAGAAGTATAACAATCTTCTATTTTCCTCGTCATTGCGTGGATCGGTGCAGCATCGCATTGATAAACGAATATGGCTCTATCTGGTCGATGGTGGTTTTTCGGTGGCAGATCAAGTGCAATTCAACAACAATGCGTTGGCCCACGTTCGCTATAATTATTTACTCTCGGATTTTTTGCAATGGGAAACATTTACCCAGTTGCAGCAAAACCGGCTCCTCGGGCTCGACCGGCGGTACTTGACAGGCACAGGAATGCGCATGATTATCAGCGAGACCGATCGCGCAAAAATCTATTTTGGCTTGATGGGGATGTTGGAACTGGAGCGCGCTAAGCCTTCTCCACGCACCTTTGCCTATGGTCGCACCAGTACTTATCTGTCATTTACTTGGAAAGAAGTAGGGAAGTGGGCCGTTTCGAGCACCATGTATTTTCAACCGTTGATGGATAATATCAAGGATTACCGGTTTTCCGGACAACATGCCTTTGCCTTTGCTCTCAATGAGCAATGGTCGTTTCGCTTAGAAATTACGCATTTCTATGACTCACGCCCCCCGCAGGATTTTGTTGAAGGCAATTTCTCCTCCACCTTCGGCATCGCCTACGACTTCGGAAAAAGACGGGGGTGACGTTCAGGGTTCAGAGTTCAGGGTTCGGAGTTCAGGGTTCGGAGTTCGGGGTTCAGAGTTCAGGGTTCAGTGTTCTTGTTCTAGTTCTTGTTCCCCATCGTCTATCTTTGCCCAATGGGAACAAAGTTCACTGATCTCAACATCAATACACCGCTTCTGAACGCCCTAGAAGATTTGGGATTCACCGAAGCGACCGCTATTCAGGAGAAAGCTTTTTCGCCGATTATGGCCGGAAAGGATGTCTTGGGTATTGCGCAAACGGGTACTGGAAAGACGTTGGCCTATTTGCTGCCTCTTGTTCGTCAATGGCAATTTTCCAAAAAGAAAATACCCTTGTTATTGATCTTGGTGCCTACGCGAGAGCTCGTGGTGCAGGTCTTGGAAGAGTTTGAACACATTGCCAAATACACACATCTCAAAGCAGTAGGTGTTTATGGCGGAGCGAATATTAAAACGCAAGCTGCAGCAATTGTGGAGGGAGTTGATATCGTGATCGGTACGCCCGGTCGGGTGAATGATTTGCTGCTTAATGGTGTTATTGGCCGCAAACAAGTAAAGAAGATTGTGATTGATGAAGTGGATCAAATGATGAAGTTGGGTTTTCGGGCTGAGTTGAAAAATCTGCTGGATCTATTGCCAGAGAAACGTCAAACCTTGATGTTTTCGGCCACTATGACCGATGAAATTGAAGCTTTACTGACAACGGATTATGCCCGGCTAGAGCGGATCGAAGACGCTGCTTCGGGAACGCCACTGGAAACGATTGATCAAATAGCGTTTGAAGTGCCCAATTTCAATACGAAGTTGAATTTGCTCGATCATTTGTTGTCTACAGATCGCGACATGACCAAAGTGTTGGTATTTGCGGGAAACAAGCGCACAGCAGATCGCATCAATATGTTGATGGAAGAAAAATATGGCGGTGAAATGGCGGTGATACATGCCAACAAATCATCGAATGTGCGCTTCCGAACGGTAGAAGAATTTGAGCGAGGTGATTGTCGAATATTGATCTCCAGCGACCTTTTGGCGCGGGGATTAGACGTTACCGAAGTGACACACGTAGTGAATTTCATGATGCCCGAGGTCGCTACCGATTATATACACCGCATTGGTAGAACAGGTCGTGCAGACAAGCGCGGTATTTCCATTTCGTTTGTGTCGCCCGATGAGCAGCCATATTTGGATGCGGTAGAGGAGTTGATGCAAAAGCAAGTGACTGTGCTTCCCATTCCAGAGGGCGTTGAAATTTCGAAGGTGTTGATTCCGGATGAAGAGCAGCGTCCGAGTATGAAGATCATTCAGGTGCGTCAGCCCAAGGTGGAGAACAAGGGGGCAGCATTTCATGAGAAGTTGGAGAAGAATAAAAAAGTGCCCATCAAGGTGACCCGTGAAGACAAGAAAAAGTTGAAATACGGCAAAAACTACCAAGCCGGTGCTGGCGGCAGGCCGAAGTAAAAGTTAGCAAATGAAATCTAGATAATTTGATCGGTCAACTACGTTCATTTCCGCCTGATATTGAGAAATAAATTCTTTTGGGAATTTTGTTTTTTCTGCGTTTTTCCATTTGAATTCAAAACCATGTAAAGCCCCGTTGAATTCTTCGATTAAATCGACTTCTTTTTGAGTCGATGATCTCCAGAAGAATTGATTGCAATGTTTTCCGGAGTACATATTGTGTTTTTTTCTTTCAGCAATAAGGAAATTTTCCCAGAGTGCTCCTTTGTCCATTCTTAGATCAAGAGGATTGTAATTGTTGATTATCGCGTTTCTAATTCCAGTATCATAGAAATAGATTTTTTTACCATTCTTGATTTCATTTCGTTGGTTTCTGCTGAAGCTAGATAATTGAAAAACGATATAAGATTTTTCAAGAATATCTATGTATTTGCTTACGGTGTTTTTGTCAATGCCGATGAGGTTTGCGAGTTCATTGTAGGAGACTTCGCTTCCTATTTGGAGTGCAAGAGCTTGCAACAGTTTATTCAAAACTTCGGGCTTTCGAATTCCTGTAAGAGCAAGAATATCTTGGTATAAATAGCTTTGAGTGAGTTGACTCAATATTTGAAGTTCGTCTGAAGGATTAGAAATTACATCTGGATACATTCCGAAAATAATGCGGTGCTCAAGTAAAGCTTCTGAATCAATCATTCCGATTTGTATAGTGTATTCTTTCCAGCTAATAGGGAACAAAAAGTACTCCCATTTTCTACCAGTTAAAGGCTCTTGAATTTTTTGATGTATTTCGAGGGCAGAGGATCCGCTTGCAATCAGTTGAACTTCCGGAAATTGATCGGTGATAATTTTCATTGTTAATCCAATATTTTCAATCCGTTGAGC
>JBMOFW010000132.1:0-8101 GCA_049318685.1 Flavobacteriales bacterium | reverse complement strand
GCTTCCTGAAAATATGCTTCGGGGTGGGGGGGAACATCCATGTGCACAACCACACGCACATCGGGTTTGTCGATTCCCATGCCAAATGCATTGGTCGCACAGATGATCCGCGTTTCATTACGCAGCCATCTTTTGAATGCGGCTTCGCGCTCTGCATGGGTCATTCCTGCGTGATAATAGCCCGAACTCATGCCGTTTTTATAGAGAAAATCGGCCATTTCTCGGGTCTTGGCGCGGGTGCCGCAATACACAATGCCACAGCCAGGAATTTTCTTAAAAATATCCAGCATGCGTGACTCTTTGTTCTCGGTTTCTACCACCACATACGCCAAATTTGGTCGAGCGAAACTGGTACCAATCGCATTTTCTAATTTGAAATGCAATTATGCTTGGATATCGCTCACCACCGCATGCGTAGCGCTGGCCGTGAGGGCAAGCACAGGAACATTTGGGTGCAATTCGCGGATGGTGGCAATCTCGAGATAGGAGGGACGAAAATCATAGCCCCATTGCGAAATGCAATGAGCTTCATCCACAGCGATCATGGCCACTTTCATGCGCTTGAATCGCTCTTTAAACAACGTATTTTTCAAACGCTCGGGAGAGACGTATAGAAATTTTATTTGGCCATGGACGCATTGATCCAAAGTTTTGTCAATCTCGCGATAGTGCATAGCGCTGGTGATGGCGGCTGCACTAATTCCCCTGCTTTTCAAATTATTCACCTGATCATACATCAAGGCCATGAGTGGACTGACCACCAAACAAACCCCTTCCAGGCACAATGCAGGTACTTGAAAACAAATCGACTTGCCTCCGCCCGTGGGCAATAGCGCCAGGGTGTCGTTACCGTTGATCACGGACGTCACGATTTCTTCCTGCTTCAATCGAAATGCAGAATGGCCCCAATAGCGTTGCAATATGTCCAATGGTGGAGTGAAAGACATGGCTCAAAGATCATAAAAGAAAAGATTACCTTAGCAGCATAATTGAGAATACGATGAGAGAAAAAATTGTTGCAGGCAACTGGAAGATGAATAAAGACATCGACGAGGCCATGGAATTGGTTGTGGAATTGCAAGAACACAGCAGTGATTTTCCGAAGGATGTCAATGTTATTCTTGCCCCGCCTGCTTTGTATTTGGCGCCCATTGAAATGATGGAAACCCTCACCATGAATTTGTCTGCACAAAACTGCAGTCATCATGATTACGGCGCATTTACGGGTGAAATTAGTCCGGCAATGCTCAAAGCGATGCGCATACCTTACAGTATTTTAGGACATAGTGAGCGTCGCCAATATTTTGGAGAAACCAATGAGATTATTGCAAAAAAAGTGGATGCGTGTTTGCGCCATGGAATTCGCCCGATATTTTGTTGTGGTGAAATGTTGGAAGAGCGCAAAGACAACAAGCATTTCGTGACGGTATTACACCAACTTGAACACGCCTTGTATCATTTGGAAAAAGACCAAATGAAAAAAGTCATCGTAGCGTACGAACCGGTATGGGCGATTGGAACAGGGGTAACCGCGACCACGGAACAAGCACAAGAAATGCACGCCTTTATTCGCGAATCATTGCAGAGCCACTTTGGTGAGGACGTGAGCAATGTGATTCCGATTCTCTATGGTGGATCTGTGAATCCGACCAACTCGGCGGAGTTATTTGCATGCGCTGATGTTGATGGAGGATTGGTAGGTGGTGCGTCGTTGAAGGCGCGCGATTTCATTTCGATCATTAAATCTGCTTGATCGAATGAACTATAAAGAAGTTGAATTTATTCTTCAACCGTTACTTCCCGCTCGGGAAGTCTTGCTCGCAGAGTTGGCCGAATTGGGATTCGAGAGTTTTGTCGAAACGGAAGAGGGATTGAAAGCCTATATGGCTGAAAATATGTGGAGCGACGACATGTTGAATGATTTGATGACTGCGGCCATGCCCGATCAGGTCATTCAATGGAAAGTCAACCACATCGAAGCGGTCAATTGGAATGCCGAGTGGGAGAAGAGTTTTGATCCGATCATCGTCGATAATAAATGCCTTATTCGCGCCCCGTTTCATGAGGTAGCGGGAGCATATGATTATGTGATTACGATAGAACCTAAAATGTCATTTGGTACCGGTCATCACGCGACAACGCATTTGGTGATTTCGGAAATGATGCGTATGTCTTGGGAGGGAAAAGAGGTGTTGGATATGGGATCGGGTACTGCGGTTTTAGCTATTCTCGCCGAAAAAATGGGCGCTGTTTCTATTGATGCCATCGATATTGATGAGTGGGCATTTGAGAATGCCGTAGAAAACGCTCAGCGCAATGAATGCACTAAAATTCGCTGTCTGCTTGGGGGGGCAGAGTTGTTAGGTGAAAATAGTTATGACGTGATTTTAGCCAATATCAATCGCAATATTTTAATGCGAGATATGCAACACTATCGCGCTGTGTTGAAACCGGGAGGAAAAATTATTTTTAGCGGGTTTTACGACCAAGATGTAGTGGAGTTGGAGCATGTGATGGAACCGTTGGGATTAAAAATTGTCCATAAAGAGTTGCGCAATGAATGGTGCATGCTCAGTACAGAATTAGCATAAAAAAAAAGGCCCTTTTCAGGGCCTTTTTTTATGGAGATATCTTGTCTTAGATTATTCTTCGCAATCCGCGAAAACATAAGAATTGTATACAGGAGGAGCCGGTGTGTAGCCTGGAGTCAAAATCAAATAGCGCAATTCGCTAATAGTTTGACCTGCCGGCACAGAGGTGAAGAAATCTGTAGGCACAAACGTGATGCGGAATTGACCAGGTTTGCCAGGAACGGGCTTCATACGAAGAGCCGGAGTGCTGGTCACTTGATCAAGAGCCACATAAGGATAGTTGTTAAATGGTCCTGTTTTAGCCAATAAATAAATATATACTTCATCTTCTCCGAGATCTTGCAATGCGGCTATGGTCTCTTGATTATTGTCGTAAGTAATTGAGAAGAAGTCATCTTTCTTGGCGATTTCAGGGAAGGTGCAGAAAATATCATCACACAATTTTGGGATAATATCAACGTGTAAGTCTTCTGTTTTTGCTTCACCGAAACCATCATCGGGAAATGCATTACCGTTGTCGAGTTTGGCAAGACAAGAAATACCACGAGTGAAGAAAGTGGGACCATCTACACCATAAAATTCAGTAGGTGTTAATGTCAAAGAATAGAGATATCCGCTGACATGAGTCAATAAAAGGGCTTCATTCGAATCGCCCCATTCTCCATTACCAACGAGTGGTCCGGCGGGCATCCAAGTCCAGATATAGACTTGATCAATGACTTCCGGGTGCGCGGCTAAAATAGATTTAAGACCTCCATTGGTTTGCGCCACATCAATGTAAAGAGTTATGGGTTCGTCGGCTGCTGTTGGCGAAGGGAGCACATAAGCTGCTTGAGCCATTCCGGTCAGCGATGCGATGATTGCGCTGAGTGTAAAAATAAATTTTTTCATAGCGTTGCGCATTATTTACGGGTGAAACGGAATTTATAAGTTACAGTCTCAATAACATTTCCGGCGCCATCATCACAATAGCGAGGTAGTTCAATATTGAGGGTATTGTCGAACTCACGAACCATGGAACCCAATTCGAATTCTAAAGTATCTGTAGCTCCAAATAAATAAAGCTGACTTGGAACATCATCGTCGTCGAAGCCCCAAGTGCCACTTTCGCCGAAATAGTTTTTTCCCGCGCCTGAGGCAACAGAATAGGTTCGGCCTTCAGTAGCAAACGTAATCTTCAAGCGTTCTTCACCATCGATGATGTAGAATTCGCTGAGGTCGCGTTCTTCTTTCACGGGATTATTCATGTCTTGTTGCGAAAAAGACACAATTTCCCAAGTTCCGGCCATGCCGGCCACTTTGTCGAATGCGGTGCCCAATTCCCCTTCGGGTTCTGGCTTGCATCCGCTGAATGCTAGACTCAACGTGAGCGCTGCAAACAAGCTAAAAGATAAGGTATGTTTTTTCATCGTTTTCATCATATTTATTAGTTACAACCTCCTTCAGGATTACCCACAAAGGAATTACCAGTAAACTCACTATTAGGGAACTGAATGGCCATTCCGGGGCAATTCCACGGAGCATCGCGCACAGTGATGGATTCACCCTTAGCGCCGATGCGACGGATTTGACTGATGCGGTGACCTTCTCCGATGGTTTCCTTGCGGAATTCTTCGCGAGCAATGGTGATGATTTGAGAAGCAGTTGATGCTGGGTCAACGTCGTTGAATCCCTCGCCAAAGGCGCGATCACGAATCAAATTGATGTCTTCAATGGCTGTAGTCAAATCTGACCCAAGTTCTGCCAACGCTTCTGCACGAATCAAATGCAAAGTAGAAAGACGAATCAACGGAATGGAGAAGAAATAAGATTCGTTTGCATTGGTGCCGTAGCGCAAGTTTTGGTATTGACCATTATCTGAAAGAATCCAATTATTGATTCGTTGGTCAGAAGGTGTCAAGTTGAAAAAATCAATTAAGTCAGAACTAAAGCTCAGTTGAGCTCCAGCGGGGCCTGGCCAATAATTGTCTCGGAAACCTTCATTGCGAACATCGACAACGTTGGAATTAACTGTCGTCGCAATCACAAAAATGGCTTCTGGTGATGTCGTACCAAATACATCTGGCGTCATTGCGCGATAGATATCCAAAGTGGGGTCGAGTGAATAATTTCCTGAGTTAATGACGATGTTAGCATAATTCACGGCGTTCGCGTAATCATTTTTTTGAAAATACACTTCTGCGAGCATCGCAGCGGCAGCATATTTATCTGCATACACACCATTGCTTTCGGGTAGGTTGGCATAAGCGGTTTGCAAATCAGCAATAATAAAATCATAACATGCTTTCACATTACTTCTTGCCAATGGCACTTGTGAGGCGGATTCGCGAATGACAATTCCCAAATGAGAATTGTCTGAGGTGTATCCCCATGGTTGAGCATACAATTTAAGTGCCCACCAGTGATTCAATGCACGAACAAAATGAGCTTCGGCATCAATGCGACTTCGATCTTCTGAGGATAGTCCATCGATGAGGTCAAAACTTTCAAGCAATGTATTACAGCGATAAACGGAGTTGTAAAAGTCTCCGTACACACCATTTATCGTATTATTAAAGAAGGTAGTTTCTCTGTCGTAAACCGCTCTGTAATCCAAGTTATTCAATGGGATGGAGAGATTGTCCGAGAGTAATTCTGCGATGTTTTGAGCACGTCCGTCAAACGTATTCCCCATAACATCATAACAAGAATTAAGTAGACGTTGCAAATCATCAGGTGTTTTCAGGGCGTCTTCCTGCAAAACAACTCCTTCAGGAGGAACCTCGAGCCACTTGTTACAACCGATAGTTGTCATTCCAAATGTGGCCAAAGCGATATAAAGAATTTTCTTTTTCATAGTTGGCTATATTAGAAGTTTGCAGAAAGTGAAATGTTGTAAGTACGCTCTTGAGGAGGTGTCAAATACGTCACGTTCGGACTCAAGTTGCGATCCTGCGCATTTTCGAAGTCACGCACCAATTCAGGATCCAATCCTGGGAAATTCGTGATGGTGAACAAGTTCGATGCATTGGCTGCAACACGTAAATTTTTGATGCGGCTTTCTGGCTTCATCGCAAAAGTATAGCCCAAAGTAATATTGCGAAGACGGAGGTAATCTGCTTTGTAAATGAACAAGCTGGTATTCCACCAAGGGAAACCACTTGGCAAACTGTAAGTGGTTTCATCCAAAGTGAGACGGGCAAAATGAGCATCATCACCAGGTTGTCTCCAACGATCCAATACATCAGTGCGCATGTTCCAATCGGTTACTACACCCATTTGACGTTTACCAGACGAATCGAAGATTTTGGCACCAAGACTGAACGTAGCTAAAAATTGAAAATCAAATCGCTTGTAACGGAAAGTATTGGTCATACCACCAATAACATCCGGAAGTCCATCGCCAACATACTGACGTTCTGCGTTGTCGTAATCGAATGTTTCGTTTCCTTCTGAATCGAGATAAACAGGAAGTCCTGATTCCGGATCGACATGGCTAAATTTCATTAAATAAAATGATCCTATTGGACTTCCCACAATAACGCGTGAATCATTTGTACCACCACTCACCGCATCAGGGGTGTAAGCGCCAATATCTACTAACTCATTATAGTTACGTGCAATGTTGAAGTCTGTTTTCCATTCGAAGTCTTTTTTCACGATGTTATAACTTGAAATAGTCAACTCAATACCTTGGTTAACGATTTCAGCTGCATTTTCCCAAAAACTTGTAAATCCGGTCGATGACGGCAAGTTAACGGACATCAATGCATCTGTTGTGTGCTTTCTGTATGCAGAAATAGTCGTAGTCACTCGATCTTTCCAAAGTCCCATTTCCAAGGTCACGTCCATTGTTGTGGTTTGCTCCCATTTCAAATCGGGATTACCTCGCTGCAACGGATATATAATGGGTTCACCATTATAGGTCAAACCATTATTTGTGGGTGAATAGGTGAAAAATTGCGCATCACTAGGAATATCGGCATTTCCTGATTTACCGATACCTGCACGCAACTTCATGAATGATATCGTTTTATTATTTTTTAGAAAACGTTCTTCTGATAAAATCCATCCTGCGGAAATACTTGGGAAAAAACCATAACGGTTATTTTCTCCAAATCGACTTGAACCGTCAACACGGCTCACTCCTTGAACGAACAACTTATTTTTATAAGCATAATTGATACGCGCAAATGTGCTGACAAAAGTCCAGTATCGGAGTGGATTGGTTCCGGAAACAACTACGGTTGTGTCATCGTCATAATCGTTTTCATAAACAGGAGCATCCACAAAAGTGTAGGAGTAATAGCTTCCTCGGGTGGATTGTTTTTGAACTTCACCACCTACCAAAAACGTAAAAGCATTCTCTTCATTCAGCTCATATCGATAGTCTGCTGTCAAAGATGAAGACCAGTTGGTCGTCCATGTCGGGTTTTGTGAAGCTGAAGATGAAGAAGAGTTGGGATACAAATATTTCGGAGTATAGCGAAATTCTCGGAAGTCCATGTAATCCAAAGCTCCTGTCGCCTTGATATTCAAATCTTTTATCGGTGAATAGATAAAAGTGAGGTTATTGATGGTACGGTTCTCTCGAGTAATCCAATCAATGGCTTCGCGCACGGCTACAGGATTGTTGATACCCATGTAATAGTCACCAACGCTTCCAGTATAATTAAACAACTTAATGGCAGTTGAATCATATTGCACAGGATAGTAGGGAAGAGCGGTACTCATTGCCAATCCAAGTCCTCCCGACCAAGCAGCATCTACGCGACGGTTGGTACCATTGCTTAAAGACGAGGATATCATCATCTTCAATTGTTTTGAAAAACTATAGTCGAAATTCACACGACCGGAGGCACGTGAATAACTATTGCCTTCTAAATATGAACCATTGTGGTCATAAGAAATTCCGGCATAGAGCGATGATTTTTCACCACCATAGTTCACACCAAAATTGTACGCATGCTTGATACCAACGCCAATTGTTTCGTCTACCCAATCGGTATTGATCTGTTTAGCCAAAGCAAATTTTTCCGCACGCTCTTGAGCTGATGCTGCAGCACCTTGGCCGCTAGTATAGGCTACTCCGGGCAACCAAACATAGCCTGTTCCTCCATCATTTTCCCAAGCTTCTTGACGCACGGCCAAATACTGATCCGTATTCATCATGTTGGGCTTGGTCGCTGCGGTTCCAATACCAACCCGTGTACTAAAATCAAAGGTGACTCCTTTTTTCTTGGAGCCTCTTTTCGTTGTGATGAGGACAACACCATTGGAACCACGAGAACCATAAATCCCTGTAGCCGCGGCATCTTTCAAAATTTCAATGGATTCAATATCTGCGGGATTAATAGATGCTAATGGATTGTTGTTCATCGCACCATTATTTCCATTGAGGAATTGATTCTGTGTAATGGGAATACCATCCACTACATACAACGGGTCTCCACCAGCGGAAATAGAAGCAATACCGCGAACACGAAGTATCGATGAACTTCCTGCCATACCCGATCCTTGCGATACTTGCA